>NZ_JVEL01000371.1:2942-8851 GCF_001076875.1 Serratia sp. 506_PEND | reverse complement strand
GCGAGGTAGTAAAGGCAGAGTGGGCTACCATTGCGATGCCAGGTAGGAGATGATTGCAAAGACATTCATCCTGCCAGATGGCGTGCCCGTTAGTGTGTTCAATGAACAGATTCAGTATTTCTGTAAGATGTAGGCTACTTTCCGAGTTGCACATGCCTAAACATTTACCGACTCACATTTTCTTATAATCATCAACCATATGTATTATATGAATATTTATTAAGCAATCACTTTAATGTCATGCTAAGAAGGCAGATAATCTGAGGGCCTTTTCGGACAGATGATGATACCATATGGGCCGAGTTTTTTTGCCGAATGTGCTTTGGGTGCCGTACATTAGGCTTGGACAAAAAGTGTGGTTTAGTATCTGTTAAGGCTGCCCGGCTTAAGCTTGGGGGGTATTGCGAGTGGTGCAATTCAGCTATTGGTTGCTGTGAGCCAAGGGCGGTAGCGTGCTTTGACGAAGGTGATTTTTCTATCCTATTGATTTTAAATGAAAATAAATTATTTGTCTGTCTTCTTTTGGCATTCCTGACAGCTTGCTTTCTCGGGTAACAATGTATGCCTGTCATAGGCGGCGAGTCTGACTCGCAATGATGTTATCGGCGATAGGCGGGGTAGGATAGCTACTCACACAGATAATGGAAAAATGTTAAGATATATTAATATCTATTAAGCTATTGGATTAGTAAAAATGAATGTTATTTCTAGTAAAATTGCAGGTGTCAAAACAATCCTCCCAAAAGTATTCGGCGATGCTCGAGGATTCTTTTTAGAAACATTCGAGAAAAAACGTTATCAGGAGATGCTCGATATTGACCTGGATTTTGTTCAGGATAATCATTCGCGGTCTTCGAAAGGTGTGTTACGAGGCTTACACTTCCAGACGCAGAACCCTCAGGGGAAACTGGTCCGTGTTGTGCGCGGCGAGGTTTTTGACGTCGCTGTCGACATTCGTCCCGGCTCGCCGACATTTGGTCAGTGGGAGGGTGTCATTTTGTCTGAAGAAAACAAAACCCAGTTTTGGGTGCCGCCAGGCTTGGCGCACGGTTTTGTCGTTCTATCAGATATCGCCGATTTTGAATATAAGTGTACGGACTATTACGATCCGGCATCAGAAGGTTGTCTGATTTGGAATGATCCGACTGTGGGAATCGAATGGCCGATTGAGGCGCCTTTGCTCTCTGAGAAAGATAAACTAGGAAAATACCTAATGGATCTTCAGCAAAGCAAATAATATTTTATTGCGCCGTGATTTGCGGCCATATCAATGTCACAGTGAGCAAATTTATCAGGTCATCATGATGAAAATTTTGATAGTGGGTAGTGCGGGGCAGGTTGGTAAAGAACTGGTTCTGCGAGCACCGAAAACGTGGGAAGTTTTAGCTCTGGATCGTCAAGCGCTTGATATCACTTGCATGGAGCAGGTAGAAAAAGTCGTTAATTCATTTATTCCCCATGTGATTATCAATGCCGCTGCCTACACTGCAGTTGATCGTGCAGAGATGGATAGCGATCAGGCCTACAAGATAAATCGTGACGGTGTTGCGAATCTAGCCCGTGCCTCTCAGACATTTAATTCAAAATTTTTACATATATCAACAGATTATGTTTTTCAGGGGGAGCAGGAAGCTGCCTATTGCGAACGGGATGAAACGGGACCAACGGGGGTGTATGGTGCCAGTAAGCTTGCCGGCGAAATAGCGGCTGCAGAGGCCTGCCCGAAACATATCATTTTGCGAACAGCCTGGGTATTTGGTGCTCATGGGGGCAATTTCGTGAAGACGATGATTCGTCTCGCACAGGATAGAACTGAGCTCAACGTTGTTGGCGACCAATTTGGTGGGCCAACCTATGCGGGCGATATTGCGGAAGCTTTATTACTCATCGCGGGGAAAGTTTGCGACAAGAATTTCTCTGCCTGGGGAGTCTATCACTTTACTGGCGCTCCCTATATCAATTGGGCGGGATTTGCTGAGCAAATCATGCAACGGGCATATGTGTGCGGTATCACCTCTCATCTGACTAAAATCAATCCGATCCCCAGCAGTGATTACCCAACACCGGCCAAAAGGCCAGCCAATTCTATGCTCAACTGCGATAAAATCCACGAAATCTTTGGCATCGTGCCAAGCGATTGGCAGGCAGCATTAAATGACATTGTCAGTTATGCCGCGAAGGAATGAGACAACGCTTGGGTAGCGAAGCGTTATAGATAAGAAAATTAAATAGGTTTTTTGATGCAAAATTCGTTTAGCTCATCACCGCGGGAGATTGCAGCGACTTTCTTTCGACACCGCAAGCTGATATTTAACTTGACGAAACGAGAAATTACTGGGCGCTATAAGGGGTCTCTATTTGGCATCTTATGGTCTTTCTTCAACCCTATCTTCATGCTCATAGTTTATACATTCGTTTTTAGCTTTATATTTAATGCACGCTGGAGTGTAGAAAGCACATCAAAGGCTGAATTTGCGCTAGTTTTGTTCGCTGGACTTATTGTGTTCAATTTTTTCAGTGAATGCGCGATTAAGGCACCTGGAACGATACTGTCTAACGTCAACTATGTTAAGAAGGTAATATTCCCTTTAGAGATATTACCGATCGTCAATGCAGCCTCTGCATTATTTCATGCTTGTATCAGCATCATTGTATGGCTGATTTTTTATCTTATAGAGGTCGGTTTACCACACCCGACGGTGTTGCTATTTCCAATATTTATTCTCCCCTTATTCGCCTTTGTGCTCGGGGTCGGTTGGTTATTGTCTGCATTAGGCGTTTTTTTGCGAGATGTCGGGCAAATGATCTCTATTTTTGTCACTGCGTTGATGTTTTTATCCCCTATATTTTATCCCATAACAGCAATCCCAGAGAAATATAGACCATTATTGAATATTAACCCACTGGCTCCTGCGATTTCGCAGTTTAGAGAGATCTTTTATTGGGGGACAATTCCTTCATTAAGCGTGTACGTTAGCTATCTTATAGGATGTGCTGTATTCGCATGGTTTGGGTTCGTTGTTTTCCAAAAAACAAGAAAGGGATTTGCTGATGTCCTCTGATAACGTTGCCATAAGCATTCAGGACATAAAAAAATGTTTTTATGTTTACAATAACCCACATGACAGACTGAAGCAGTTCATTTTGCCAAGAATAAATCATATGTTCGGGCGTGAACAAAATAATTATTACAAAGAATTTTGGGCATTAAAAGGTGTCTCCTTTGAGGTTAACAAAGGGGAAACTGTTGGTTTGATTGGTAAAAATGGCAGCGGGAAATCGACATTATTACAAATCATTTGCGGTACCTTGACACCGACCAGCGGAGCAATAAGTACGAAAGGGCGTATTGCCGCTCTATTGGAACTCGGCTCAGGCTTTAATCCGGAGTTTACCGGGCTAGAGAATATTTATCTCAATGCGGCGATTTTGGGCCTTGGCAAGGAAGAAACCGAGAGTAAATTAGATGCAATCGCTGCATTTGCTGATAT
This sequence comes from Serratia sp. 506_PEND, assembly GCF_001076875.1. Taxonomy (NCBI): domain Bacteria; kingdom Pseudomonadati; phylum Pseudomonadota; class Gammaproteobacteria; order Enterobacterales; family Yersiniaceae; genus Serratia; species Serratia sp. 506_PEND. Next base: position 5,360 of record NZ_JVEL01000371.1, on the reverse strand, counting down.
CGGTGAATTTATCCATCAGCCGGTAAAAACCTATTCCAGCGGAATGGTAGTGCGATTGGCCTTCGCAGTTCAGGCACAGGTGGATCCAGATATCTTGATTGTCGATGAGGCGTTGGCTGTGGGGGATGCCAAGTTTCAGGCAAAATGTTTTGATCGTCTACGCCAGTTAAAAGATAACGGAACCAGTATTCTGTTGGTGACGCACTCCGGAGAACAAATCGTCACTCACTGCGATCGCGCTGTGTTATTGAACTCCGGTGAAAAATTGTATCAGGGTACGCCGAAGATTGCAGTCAATAAATACATGGATATTCTTTTTGGCAAGAGTCAGCAAAGTGCGCAGAATGGCGTAGTCATCCCCTCAGTTGGAAACGCTGTTGAAACTCCGCTGGCTACGGAAGAAACGCTTAATTTCGAATGCGACAAGTTCAGCGATAAAAGCAATTATAATAAGAATGAATATCGTTGGGGTGATGGAGCAGCGGCTTGGCTTGATTACCAAGTTTGTGTTGGAGAACGATTGAATCCGACGACAATTTACTCCGCAGAAAAAGTAAAGATCAGATGCTCAATGCGTTTTGAGCGGGATGTCCATAATCCTATTATTGGTTTTGCCATTAAGACGAAAGAAGGTCAAACTGTTTATAATACAAACTCCCATCTTTTGAATAATGAAAACACCTTGAAGCATGGGGCTGCTGGGAGCTATTCCGTCGTAGAATTCGAATTTTCAAATAAGTTAGGTGCAGGAGATTATTTCATTTCTCTCGGCATTGCCTCAATGATGAGTAACGAAGTCATTCCACATGATCGAAGATATGATGTCATTCACTTTTTGGTGCCCTCCGTTGATTCTTTTTCGGGCATTGCAGATTTAGAGTTGAGTTTTGACATTAACCCACCTTCCGGTAGATAACTATGCTTTTAGATAAAAATATTTATGCTTTCCGTGAAAACACGGGCATTTGGGCAAAGCCAGATTATGCAGGTATCCCCTACAGTGATGGAGATACTCAGGAAAATTTGTTATTGAGCATTATACAAAATACGCAAGATCGAAGTGTATCTTCTGCGGAACTCAAAGCTCAATGCACAGATTGGGTAACGACTTACCATTTCTCTAGTTTGCGTTCGAATCTGTTACGGCCGCTAAAATCCATCCTTCAACCAGGTGCTAAGGTTTTGGAAGTCGGTGCAGGTTGCGGGGCTATCACGCGGTTTTTAGGCGAAATGGGGTGCGAGGTGGTCGCATTAGAGGGAAGCTTGCGACGCGCCGCGATTGCCAGAACCAGGACGGCTGGCTTGGACAATGTTACCGTAGTCAGCGAACGATTTGATGATTTCGAGAGTAATGTGCTCTTTGATGTGATCACTTTGATTGGCGTGCTCGAGTATTCCAACCTGTTCAGTCAAGGTGAAGACAGCGCAGTAAGCATGCTTGAAAAAATCAAAAAGCGCCTTAAACCCGGCGGAAAGTTGATCATTGCGATAGAAAACCAGCTTGGCTTGAAATATTTCTCCGGAGCACGAGAAGATCACCTGGGCCAGGTGATGTATGGTATTGAAGGACGTTATACGAAAGAACAGGCAGAAACTTTCGGGCACCACATCCTGAAGCAGAAACTCGTAAGCGTTGGTTTGCAGACGGTCGAAACATTGTTGCCGTTCCCTGATTATAAACTCCCCGTTTCCGTTGTGACATCTAACGGCGCTAGCGACCCAAACTTTGATGCTTCTGTTTTTGCTGCGCAATCTGTGCGTGCTGATATGCAATTGCCGGAGAAGTTAAATTTTGTACTCGAGTTGGCTTGGCCAATTGTTTTTAAAAACAATTTAGCTTGCGAACTCAGCAACTCTTTCTTGATGGTGGCAAGTGACGAGTCGAGTGAGTTTATTGATAAGGACTTACTTGCTATCCATTATGGTAGCGAGCGTTACTCGCCGTTCTATAAGGAAACGGTATTCAACAAAGACGAGAATGGGGAAATTAAGGTCAAACGTCATTTGCTGAGTCCTGGTGGAGCGATTGAGAATGATTTTGTTGATTTTAAATTAGATGGTTTTGAAAAATATATAAAAGGCGTTCCTCTACCCATAGAGTTCATCAAAATCGTGACGACACCTGGGTGGGATATTGAGCAAGTTGCTGGTTATTTTCGTTATTACATCGAGTGCCTGGAGATCTGCTTAAAAGGAGAAGGAATACACTATGATGAATTTACCCAACACACTATGCTCCCGTCCACCTATTTAGATGCAATTCCTTCAAATATATTGATAGATGCCGATAGGCAGCCGCGCTATTTTGAACGCGAGTGGTTGGCGAAAAAAGGGATTACGCTGGGTAACTTGACATTCAGAGCGGCGTTGTCGTTGCTTGGGAAAATATCCTCTTTCGCACCGCCTGCCAATGGACGT
>NZ_JVEL01000371.1:0-2842 GCF_001076875.1 Serratia sp. 506_PEND | reverse complement strand
GTTCATTAACTCGAGGAGAGTTTATTAAGCAACTCTTCGAAGCTTTGGCATTCTCTGCAGATAGTTCGCTCTTTGAGCAATACCTGGTTCTTGAATCAGAATTGCAGGTTTTCTCATCAGGATCCGATAAGAATAAACTTGATACCTGGTATCCTGAGCATGTGTTGCCTGGCTTACATGCATTGGATGAAGTTGAGAGCAGGGAAGCTGAGCGTCTTGAAACAGAGTCGGCATTAAAAGATAAAAAACATGCTTATAATGAACTGTTGAAGTCTAAAGACTATGCTGAGAAATTAGCATTTGAACGAATGGATGAGATTGATAAACTCAAGCTGGAGTTAAGCAATATTAAGTCTAGTACCCTTTGGCGGATATCCAGACTATTCAGAGGCAAAAGGAATTGATATGAGCAGTGAGACGCTTCATTGGTCAATTGACTCTATGGTCAAAAGAGGCACGACGGTATTCAGCTATGGCTGGATATTTAGTGAAACTAAGCGTATTAAGCAGCTTGCATTACTCCAAGTTGATAAAAGTGGTTTGTTATCTAGCATTAACGTGGATTATGGGAAAAGTCGGGAGGATGTAGGCTCCTATTTTTCTGAATTCGAGCAAGCTGCTCATTCGGGATATATTGTTTATGGTTCATTCAGTGCTGCTGTCGCACAACATGGTTTAAAACTGCTTTGCACCTACGAAGACGGTACGACGGAAAGCATTGATGTTCCAGAAAGCCATTATATCCACGCAGGCAATGAAAATAACGAAACGGCCATACATAAAAAAGTTGTTTTAAAGCAAATGCTTGTGCTCGTTAAACGTGCTTTGATGTTGCTTAAAGGTGGGAATATCTCCCTGCTTTATAATAAAATAAAGCGATATAAGCGTCACGAACCCACGACAGGATTAAATGTCGCGAGTGATATTTCCAAAGTTTTAAGTCAGAAAGAGCGTGAGAAAGTTATCTTTTTCCTGGATCATGATCTGGGCGGAGGTGCTAATCATTATAGAAATCGACTGATACAAGACAAGATCAGCGATGGGTTTTCTGCATTGGTTCTTGCTTTCAATATCAGAACCTTGTCTTACAAATTGATTGTCAAAAGCGAGCTGGTCGATAAGCATTATAAAATTCCGGATGAAGGGTTTGTTTTCGAACTCCTGAATTATCTGAAAGTTCAGGAGATCGTCTATAATACCGGGGTCTCATTTGTAAATCCTGAAACCATTCCGAGTTTCTTGCTCGATCTGAAGCTTAAAACTAATGCTACATTGACGACATTGGCTCACGATCTTTTCCCTATTTGCCCTTCGCATTTTCTAATTAATGACAAAGGAAAATATTGTGATATACCTGATCCTCAAGTTTGTCGCTCATGCTTAAAAAATAACACATACGGGTTTACAACATTATTTGAGTCCGGTGATATCAATGAGTGGCGCGATCAGTGGGGCGGGTTGATTATCGCTTCAGATAAGTTTATTACTTTTTCTCAAAATACGTTGGATATTTACCGACGTGTTTATCATCAAATACAGCCAGAAAAAACGGTGGTCGCTCCACATGTTGTGAGCTATCTGCCTCGAAAGGCAGAAGTTCAACAGAAAGAGAGATTACGCATTGGAGTCGTAGGGCAAATTGGGTACCACAAAGGTGCTGAGTTCGTTAAAGAGTTAGCTCTCGAAATAAAAAAAACGGGTTGTCCGGTGGACATTGTGATTATCGGTGCTATTGAAGCCTCATGTCCATCAGATATTGTGACTCAGACAGGTCCTTATAAGCAGAGTGAATTGCCAGATTTACTTGAGGATAAAGGGGTGAATGTTATTTTATTCCCTTCTATCTGGCCTGAGACGTTTTCCTATGTCGTACAGGAAATGGTTGAACTTGGTTATCCCGTCGCTTGCTTTAATCTGGGAGCACCTGCTGAACGACTTAAGAATTATCCAAACGGTTTGATTTTGTCCTCAATGTCTGCTGGCAACGTCTTGCAAGAGTTGATAAAATTCCACCGAAAAATTTATACAATCCAGTGAGGCAGGTATGTCTGAGATTCATGTTTTTACTAGTGCAGCGTTTAACTATATTCCGAAAGTGAGAATGCTGTTTCAGTCTATTCGTAAATATCACCCTGAATGGACAATTCACCTCGCCTTGGCCGATGAGAAAAGGCCCGAAATTGATCTTAGCAATGAACCATTTGACGAAGTCGTCTCCGTTTCTGAATTAGACATCCCGGACTGGAAAGGTTGGGCATATTGCCACACCATCGTGGAACTTGCGACGGCGATTAAACCTTTTATGCTGGCTCGTTTGCTGCAACTGCCAGGCTGCAAAAAGGTGATCTATCTTGATCCAGATACGGTGATCTTTTCTCGTCTCGATGACATTTTGGAGGCATTGGACTCTGCGAATGTCGTGCTGACACCGCACCAGACAAAACCTGAAACCTCTCTATCCGCCGTGATGGATAATGAGATCTGCAGTCTGAAGCATGGCGTTTATAATCTGGGTTTCTGCGCGGTAGCAGCAACCGATGTTGGCCTCTCTTTTGCAAAATGGTGGGGAGAGCGCATTTATCATTTCTGCCGTGCAGATATTCCAAACGGCCTGTTCACCGACCAACGTTGGATCGATCTGGTTCCCGCCTTCTTCAACGACGTGGCGATCATGCGTTCCAGTCGCCACAACGTGGCCACCTGGAATTTAACAACCCGTGATTTTACCGTTGACGAAAAAGGAAATTATTTTGTTGATGGTGAACCGTTAGGCTTCTATCACTTCACCGGCTTCGACAGCGGCGCTCATCGAATCATGGCTTCTAAAAATGCCGGGGATAAT
>NZ_JVEL01000370.1:0-25855 GCF_001076875.1 Serratia sp. 506_PEND | reverse complement strand
TTGCTTACATCCCGCGTCTAACGTGATGAAAGGCGAAAGGTTGAGTAAAGGGCCGTCGCGTTACTTACCGTTCGTCAGCGTGTTATAGCTGGTCATCAGGTTGCGGTAGTCCGGGATATGGTTGGAGAACAGCGTGCCCAGCCCTTCGATATCGTTGCGCCAGTCACGGTGCAGCTCGCAGGCGACGCCGAACCAGGTCATCAGCTGCGCGCCGGCGGCTTCCATGCGGCTCCAGGCCGACTGACGCGTCAGCTCATTGAAGGTGCCGGAGGCGTCGGTCACCACAAAGACCTCGAAACCTTCATTGAGCGCTGACAGCGCCGGGAATGCCACGCACACTTCGGTCACTACGCCGGCGATGATCAGCTGCTTGCGGCCGGTGGCTTTTACCGCTTTGACGAAGTCATCGTTGTCCCAAGCGTTAATCTGGCCGGGGCGCGGAATAAAGGGAGCATCGGGAAATTGGGCTTTCAGTTCCGGCACCAGCGGGCCATTGGGGCCGTTTTCGAAACTGGTGGTGAGAATGGTCGGCAGGTTGAAGTACTTCGCTAAATCACCCAGCGCCAGCACGTTGTTTTTAAACCGATCGGGATCGATATCACGCACCAGCGAAAGCAGCCCTGCCTGATGATCCACCAGCAATACGGCGGCCTGGTCTTTGTCGAGGCGCTTGTAGTTTGCAGTCATGGTTTTACTCCTGTGGGGTTGATGTTGCGGATGAAACGCCCCGCCTTGCGGCGGGGCGTTGAGGTTTAAGTGTAGCGCCTGAGCCGGGAAACACGGCCCGCCCCAGGCGCCAAAGTTCAACCGGCGCTCGCTTCGGCGTTCATGCTGCCGAACTTGCCGCTGTTGAAATCGCGGAACGCCTGCTGGATTTCCGCGTCGCTGTTCATGACGAACGGGCCGTAGCCGACGATAGGCTCATCGATCGGTTCGCCGCTCAGCACCAGCAGCGCGACGTCGTTGTTGGCTTCGATGGTGATCGAATCCCCCGCCCGGTCGAAACGCACCATTTGGGTTTCACGCACCACGTCTTCGCCGTTGACCAGGATCGCGCCGTGCAGCATCACCAGCGCCAGCGTATGGCCTTCTTTCACCGTCAGCGTGGTGGTATGGCCGGCATTCAGCTTCATGTCCCACACGTTGAGCGGGCTGAAAGTGCGTGCCGGGCCGGCGTGGCCGCCAAAGTCACCGGCGATCACCCGCACCTGCCCTGCGCCGTCCGCCAGCGGAACCACCGGAATATCGGCGTTCAACAGCGTCTGGTAACCCGGCTCGGCCATTTTGTCCTTGGCCGGCAGGTTGACCCACAGCTGCACCATTTCCATGGTGCCGCCCTTGCGCGAGAAGTCCCGCGAATGGAACTCTTCGTGCAGGATGCCGGAGGCGGCGGTCATCCACTGGACGTCGCCGGGGCCAATCACCCCGCCGCTGCCGGTCGAGTCGCGGTGTTCCACTTCGCCCTGATAGACGATGGTCACCGTTTCAAACCCGCGATGCGGGTGCTGACCCACGCCACGGGTGCCGGAGGCGGAGCGGAATTTGGTTGGCGCCGCGTGATCCAGCAGCAGGAACGGGCTCATTTCCGCCCCCAAATCGTTATAAGAGAACAGCGAATTCACCAGGAAACCGTTACCGACCCAATGTGCTTCCGGGCTGTTGTGAATACCGAGGATTTTTTTCATCTTGAACTCCCGTTTCAGACCTCACGGCCTTAAGTTGATGTCAGAAGTTTAATCCGCCGGAGTTTGCTGCAGTAGTAGGCAAGATGTACACTCAGCGTTCTACTGATAGAACGATAAGGGATACAATGCTGACCGATCTGAACGATCTGTTTTTCTTCGCCAGCGTGGTCGATCACCAGGGATTCGCCCCCGCCGGCCGGGCGCTGGGCATTCCCAAATCCAAGCTCAGCCGCCGCGTGGCGCTGCTGGAGGAGCGGTTGGGCGTGCGCCTGATCCAGCGTTCAACGCGGCGCTTCTCGGTGACCGAGGTCGGCCAAACCTATTACGCGCACTGCAAGGCGATGCTGGTGGAAGCGGAAGCGGCGCAGCAGGCGATCGAACAGACGCGCGCCGAGCCCTGCGGCACGGTGCGTATGTCCTGCCCGGTGGCGATCCTGCACACTCGTGTCGGCAGCATGGTGGCGGCCTTTATGGCCGATTATCCCAAGGTGACGGTGCATCTGGAGGCCACCAACCGCCGGGTGGACGTGGTGGGGGAAGGATTGGATCTGGCGATCCGCGTGCGGCCGCCGCCGCTGGAGGACAGCGATCTGGTGCTGAAAATCCTGGCGCAGCGCACCTGGTGCGTCGCCGCCAGCCCGGCGCTGGTGCGCACCCTCGGGCCGGCGCACACGCCGGAAGACCTGCGTAAATACCCGACGCTCGATCTCGGCCCGGCGCGCGGTCAGCACCAATGGCGGCTGACCGGCCCACAGGGTGAACGGGTGGAGTGGGAACACACGCCGCGGCTGGTCACCGACGACATGCTGATGCTGCGCACCGCCGCCATCGCCGGCGCCGGCATCGTTCAGTTGCCGGCGATGATGATGCGCGACGACATGCTGCGCGGCGAGCTGGTGCAACTGTTGCCGGGCTGGCAGCCGCAGGGCGGCGTGGTGCATGCGGTTTACCCGTCGCGCCGCGGCCTGCTGCCGGCGGTGCGGCTGCTGCTCGACTATCTGGGCGAGCAGTTCGCCAGCATTGAAGAAGAGTGATCAGGCGGTGATTTCGATCGCATTGCCGTCCGGATCGCGAATGACGGCCTCGTAGAAACCGTCGCCGGTCCAGCGCGGCGCGGACAGCAAAATGCCCTCCTGCCGTGCGCGCTGCGCCAACCGATCGACATCGCGCTCATCCCCCAGCGACAGCGCGATGTGCGCCCAACCGACCCGCTCCTCCTGCGCCTGCGCCGGCAGCAACGTCGGCACGCGCATGATCTCCAGCGACGGCCCGGCCGCCAGGCTGACGAAGCGGGAAACGAACCCCGGCCGGTTGCGACTGACATACTCCTCCCCCGCAGCACCGTTGAAATAGCGCTGCCAAAATGCCAACTGCGCGTCGATGTCACGGGTCCACAGAGCAACATGGGCTATTTTCATCATCATTCTCCGGTCGGTAAATCGCTGTGCCAAACCTGGCCGCCGCCCTGCGCCACCTGCAGCTCAAGCTGCGGGTGCGCGCCGCGCGCCGTCACCAGATGATCCACCCGCCCGGCGGGCAGGAAGGGGTAAGGGGCGTAGGTATTGAGCTTGTCGCGGGTGCACAGCACCGCCACGCTGCCGGCGCGCGTCAACAGCCGCTTTTTGAAGGTGGCGTCCTGGTAGCTCAACGCGGAGAAGCCGCCGGCCGGGTCGTAGGCGCAAATGCCGGTGAACACCAAATCGAAATGGAAACCGTCGATTTCTTCCGCGGCCTTGGCGTCCACGCAGCCGCCGACCTGCGCATCCAACTCGCCACCGATCAGGATGGTGCGGATCCCCGGCCGCTCCAGCATTTTGCCGGCGATGCTCAATGCATTGGTCACCACCGTTAAACGCCGATCGCGCGGCAACAGATCCGCCAGATACAGGTGGGTGCTGCCGGCGTCGAGGAAGATCAGCTGTTCTTCACCGATCACCCCCAGCGCGGTTTGCGCCAGCGCCAGCTTCTCGTCACCGCTGAGCGCAATGCGCGTCGCAACGGGCCCCTCGGCCGGCGTCGGCGCCAGCGCGCCGCCATAGATGCGTTTGCACAGGTTCTGCGCCGCCAGCTGGCGCAGATCGCGGCGGATGGTCGCTTCGGTGGTGTTCAGCCGCTGCGCCATCTCCAGGGCCAGCACCCGCCCCTGTTGGCGGAGCGTGTCAAGAATGACCTGGTGACGCTCATTCGGTAACAGTTTGGACATCATGTCAATCCGGTGACGCTAAAAGTGATCATGAATGTACACAAACAAACACAAACGTACAATACAGGGCGGAAGAAAAATCGCCGGGCAGGATTTTCGCCTGCGGGATGTTGGCTATACTGAGGCAAGCGAAGTTACCGCAGACGTAACGGCTTGGGCGCTAAGGGAAAACGATGTTATTGACGATCGCAAGGTGGCTGTTTCAACTCCCCGGGAAGCTGTTCGGGCTGATTTTCAAAAATCGCCTGAGGATATTTTTGTTCTTCATGCTGGTCGCCGTTGGGGTGCTCGGCGCCAAGCGCTATCTGCGCGCCCACCAATATGACGACGAATTCAGCCTCGCCGCCCCCGCCGATTACAATCGCGCAATCAAGCGCGAAATGCCGCTGCGAGAGGCGCGCGAACAGTGCGGTGGGCCGTTGCACGACAATGTCGGCCAGCCGTGGCCCGCCTCAGCCGGTTATCTGCATCAGCCGACGCGGCTGCCCGCATCCGGCCTGCATCGGCTGACGCTGGATAATCAGGGCAACGATTTCGCGGTGCTGGTCAAACTGGAAACGCCGGCGGCGCCGCAGCAGCTGGCGGAAGTCTTTATTCCGCCCGCCGGCAGCTTCGAGGTAAAAATCAATGCGGACGCGGAACACGTGATGAAAATCAAGAACATCAAGACCGGCTGCATGTTCCGCTCCCGGCCGTTCAACCTGGATAAACAGCGCGATTGGCGCATGCCGCTGACGCTACAGAAGGACGGCAGCCTGCAGCTGCAGCCGATAGGCGATCGCCAATTCTGATCGGGCGCCGGGCGGAAGAGCCGGCGCCGCATAGGGTTACTTTTTCACCGGATGATCGCGGCGGAACAGTTCCCAGCTTTCAATTTCCTGCCCACTCGGCAAGGTACAGGTGGAATACTGGCCTGCCGCATTCTCTTTGGCGTTCAGCTTGCCGCCGATTTGGGTGCAGTACACGTCGGCCGGGTTCGCCATGCCGATCGGTTTCACCTGCGGCGGTGGCGGCGCCTCATTGGATTTCACGGAACACCCCTGCAACATCGTCATCCCTGCCAGCAGGGAAAGCATCAACGTTTTTTTCATTTTTTCAGCTTATGCAAAAACGAACGGCGGAGCGCTCCGCCGTTCGCTCATCATGAAATAAAGGATTTGCCCTGTTTCAGCACCAGATCGCAGGCTTTTTGCTTCACCTTCTCGGTGATCTGCGAGGTGCCCAGGCTGTTCAGATCCAGACTCTTGCCTTCGCCGGTCTGCAGCAAGCCGCCCAGGCCCTGCTGATAATCCTGGCTCTTGGCGTTTTCGGTGCTGGTGATGCCCAGCTTGCTGAGCAGCTGATCTTTCACCCCTTCGGCGCCGTTAGCCGACAGCACGTTGTTTTTCACGCAGTACTGCAGGATACCGGCGGCATTGGTCATGCTGCTGGAGCTCAACGCCTTGTCGCCGCCGTTCAGCAGGCCGGTCAACGAGGAGAGCGACATGCCGCCGCTGCTGTCGCCGCCCGACTTGCTCAATTCGCCCGCCGCGCTGCTGAGGGAATCCATCAGCCCGGCGGCCTGGGTGGCGCCGCTGGCCAGGGTAGCGGACAGCGCCAAAGCCAGCAATAAACGATGTTTGGTGATCATAGTGGTGAAACTCCTGTCATAACGGCATGCAATCGGCGCAGCGCGCCGGGATACCCTTCCGACGCCGTCGGCGGCGACAAGTTCCTTTTATCTCGCCGCCGCGCCGTTTTTCGGAATTCAGGAAGTTTAGAACTGCCAGCGCAGCCAGGCGAAGAACACGTTGCCGTTGTTATAGGTGCCGGGAATGTAGGTCGCCTGGAACGTCAGCCGCTGATAGCCGATAGAGGCCAGCGGCAGCGGCGCCGGGATAGGGATGTAATTCCAGTTGTCGCGCGCGGTGACGCTGGCGGTGAAGCCCAGCCCCAGACGAAAATCCTTGTCATCCAGCGGGCGCCAGATCTTCTCGTAGGCGTAACCGCCGATCGGCTCCCATTTGTTGAAGGAGTCCTTGAACGCCATGATGTAGATGCCGTGCCAGTCACCGTCGCTGTCGTAGCGGGAGATGCCGTAACCGGCGCCCCACGGGCGTTCGTTGTACTTATCGATATGCTCATCATCATAAGTCCAACGGTTGTGCCAGGTGATGGCCGGGATATAGAGATCGTGGTTAGGCGAGTTGTTCCAGGTCTCCGCCACGTTATCGGTAAAACGCTGCCATAAACCCGGTTTTTCAGCCTGTGCGGCATTGCCACTTTCTGCACCAACCTCAGCGTAAGAAGGCAGTGCAGGAAATATCAACGCCAGAGAACACGCCAAAAGAGTCCGTTTTAGAAACATCGTAAAGCTCCTGTAAAAATACGGCCGCAGATTTTTACCGATAGCTTGGGCAAGATCAAGCCGTATCTAATTTATCCAACGCCCGTTGTGCTTTGGTTAAGTTTAGCACCGGAAAATTCCCAATAATTCATGACAGACCGTACCGATATCCGCATGCTATCGCCTTTCGGGCGGCAAAACCGTGGGAAAAGTCCGCTTTGTCGCACGCGACTCGCGAGCAAGGTGCTTGACCAACACATCGACATCGAGACGGTTCACAAACGCCAGGGAATAAGAGGAATAGAGGCCAAACAGGCGGTTTTGGTGCCCGACCACCACCAGATCGATGCCGGCCTGGTGAATAAAATCGCTCACGTCCTTAAAGCGCCTTATGGTGACAATCTCCTTGACCGCGACCGGCACATCGACGGCGCTCACCAACCGGCTCAGCATCGCCTTGGCGGCGATCACTTCCTGCGCCTGGCGATCCTTGATTAACGCATCGCTGCCGTACTCCAGCTCCGCGTAGTCGGCGTTAAGATGGCCGACAGTGAGGGCGATTGGCTGCCCGCGCACCATCGCCGCCGCTTGACTCAGTAACGGCAGCCCATCACGCTCGTTATGAATCAGTACCAAAATATGTCGATAGCCTTTCATCACACTTTCCCCTCTCAGGCCAGCGCTGATGGGACATGATCCCCTCTGGTAGGTATACGCCATCCGTGCACACGTAGAGAAAAGTTTACGTATCACTTCCCACAGAATGTGATGACCGCCACGTTATATTAACGCCCGTGACGGCCCATTTTTACACCGGCCCGACGCGGCGCGCATTGCGGCATCTGTAAAGCAAAACTGACAACCATGACCGAATAAAAAAACCTCATTGTTAATTTTTTGTTTTTTATTAGTTACAGAGTGGTTTCGTGAAATAAGCGTGCGGCGGATCACCAAAATGCCCCTTTACGCCAGGCTCTGCTTTTCTTTCCCAGGCAAAAAGCGTTATGCCACCCGATGGGATTTAACGCGGCGTCAAAAGTACCGGATGTCTCGCCCTGCATCACGATAAATGCCAATGCGCCGCCGCTTCTCTGCCGATATACCGTCAATGAAAAATACCGTCTCTTCCCAATATCCAATAACCCTACTTTTTATGTATTACTCATTCGCGTAAAGCGCCGAATACAAACCGCCTATTCACCGGCCGCCCTCCTTATCTTGAACAAGCCGAGACTTTAAATAACTGTTAATGCTAACGACACAACATCGCCAGCAATTTATTTTTGCTGATTTTCGCCTGACAAAATAAAGATAAATAATCCGGAGCAATCAATGAAAATAACTATCGGGTCATTCATTCTGCAACAGCTTCATGCCCTGAGCGTCGATCGTATTTACGGCGTGCCCGGCGACTATAACCTCAGCCTGCTGGAGCTGTTGGAAAGCGACGAACGGCTGACATTTGTCGGCAACTGCAATGAATTGAACGCCTCCTACGCCGCCGACGGCTACGCACGGATGAAAGGCGCCGGCGCGCTGATCGTCACCTACGGCGTCGGCGATCTGGCCGCGTTGTCCGGCATCGCCGGCGCCTATGCCGAATCTTCACCTGTGGTCTGCATCGCCGGCACGCCGCCGCTGCACGCGATGAAGAATCATCAGCTATTGCACCATACCCTGGGCGACGGCAATTTCGACAACGTCATGAACTGCTTTAAACAATTCACCGTCGCTCAGGCTCTGATCACGCCGGAAAATGCCGCTCAGGAAATTCCACGCGTTATTTCCCGCGCCTGGATAGAGAAGAAACCGGTATATTTACAGCTGCCGTCTGATATTTGCGATGTCGAAATTGAAGTTGCCGCAGCCGCAGCAGCGCCGCAGTTGCCGGCGAGCGATAAATACAATGTGCAATTAGCGGCGATGGCGCTGTTAACCAAAATAAAACGCGCGCAGCGCCCGATCATATTGGTCGACCAAATGGTGGATCGTTATCGGTTGCAGCAGCAGGTTATCGCCGTCGCTCACCGCTTTGCCATTCCGCTGACCAATATGCCAACCGCCAAATGCATTATTCCGGAAGATACCGCCGGTTGGATGGGCGGCTACAGCGGCAACCTGTCGCGCCCCGAACTCTATGAACGCATGGCCCACTCGGACTGCGTGCTGAGTTTCGGCGTGCGTCTGGTGGACTCCACCACCGGCTATTTCTCGCAGCAAATTCCCGCCGCCGCTCAGGTGGATATTCAGCCGTTCTCGATGACGCTGGACAAGACTTCCTACCCGGCGGTGTCGACGGCGGATCTGCTGCAGGCGCTGTTGGAACTGAGCGAAGACGCGCCGGCGCAGCGTTTATCACCGCTGGCCGATCCGCGTGACAAGCTGGCGACGCCGAGCGACGCGCCTCTCGACCAGGCCTATCTGTGGCGACGCATCCAACGCTTCATTCAGGCGGATGATGTGGTGGTGGTGGAAAACGGCACCTCGGGCGCGGCCATCGGCGGCATGCGCATGCCGGGTGGCGTCAAGGTGGTCAACCAACCGATTTGGGGCTCGATCGGTTATACCCTGCCGGCGCTGCTCGGCACCCTGATGGCGGCCCCTGAGCGCCGTCACCTGCTGTTCATCGGCGACGGCTCCTTCCAGCTTACCGCGCAGGAAGTGTCCACCCTGCTGCGCTGTGAACAAAAACCGATCATCTTCCTGATCAACAACGACGGTTACACCATCGAACGCTATATCCTCGGCGAAAACTCGTCCTACAACGACATCAGCCCGTGGGACTACGCCAAACTGCCGGCGGTATTGAATACCCAGGCGCAGCCGTTCAGCGTGGCGGTGGAAACCACACAACAGTTGGAAATGGCCCTGGAACACGCCTCGCGGCAGGATCGGCTGGCGTTTATCGAGGTGAAAGTGCCGATGATGGACACGCCGCCGGTGATGAAAGAGTTCTGTAACCGCTGCAACAGCTTTAACTTCGGCCTGACCAACCCGCGCCGCAGCGCCTGAGGCGCGATGATCGCGCCGCCGGTGGTTCAGGCCGCCGGCGGCGTTTTTCATGCCGTTACCCGCCGGCGCGCGCCATGCAACGCTGGCGGCGTTCATCCACCCGCTTGGCGAACCAGGCGGTGGTCAGCTTGCGGGTGATTTTCGGGCTTTCCAGCTGAATGCCCGGCAGCATCTCACGCGGCAGCTTGCCGCCCGCCAACGCAAAGACCTTCTTATACAGGCCGGTATCGGCAAAGTCAGCCGTATCGCCTTTCTCAAGCGCCCGGCGAATGGCGCTGTCGCTCATGTTCAGGCGCTTGCCGAGCGTGCGCACCGCCAGCTCGGTCGAGCCGGGCTTGTCGCTGCTGAAGTCGATCAGATCGCCGTCCAGCGCCAGCGGAATGGCGCTCGCCCGGCTGACCGCGTTTTGGAACGCCGCGTTGCGGCTGGCGTACCAGCCGGCGTTGAAGTCGGCAAAGCGGTAAATCGGCCGGCTGTAATCGGCCGGGTATCCCAGCAAATGCATAATGCCGAAGTACATGCCGCCGCGCCGGCTGAAAACTTCGCGGCGAATCGAGCCGTCGACCGGATAAGGATACCCTTTGGCGTGCGCCTCGGCGAAGGCGATGCTCACCTGCATCGGGCCGCCGGTATGAACCGGGTTCAAATGACCGAACAGCTTCTGCCCCATCGGCACGCGGTCGATCATGTCATCGAAGATATCGCTCAGATCCTTTTCGGTGCGCACCTTATCCAGGCGCTCGCTGTAGCTCTGGCCGTTCGACGACGAGATCTTCAACGCGGTATGCACCAAAAAGTTCGGGATGTGCATCTGATCGGCGCGGCGGTCGATCTCTTTCCAGGCGATCTTCGGCAGCCCCGGCACCTGCGGGTTAGCCTGGAACGTCGACTCTTGTTCGGTCACCGCCAGCACCGAACACAGGTTCTCATCGCTCGGTTCGATGCCCTGGGCGGCAAAGGCGGCGGTAATATCGGTGGCCCAGCCCTGACGATCGCCGGCGTTGGCGGGGATCAGCGTCATCAGTCGGGCTTTGACGTCGGCGGGACGCGCCGCCGGCGCCGTGGTGGTGGTTTTGCTGGTACAGCCCGCCAGCGCCAGCAGCGCGGCCAGGCTCAGCAAACGGAAGGGCATCGGGTGGAATAAACGAGGTATCGGCATCTTTTCCCTGAACGTGATGACATGAACAGCACTGAAATTAGCCCAGCCGCCGCACACAATCCAGTATAAAGATACCGCCGCGCCTTTCCGTCAGGCCGCTATGTTCAAACGATCGATAAAGATGTATTTTATATACATCATATAAATCACTTTGCTCAACTAGCCAGAGGAGCCCCCTATGGAGCAGCAGCTGCTTTGCTATAAAACCCTGCCGGAATGGAACAGCGATACGCTGCCGGAAGCCTTCCGCCAGCGCCACAACACCCAGAGCGGCACCTGGGCGAAGCTCACCGTACTGAGCGGGAACCTGACGTTCGCCATGATGACCGAAGACGGCGCCACCACCGAAACCTGGCAGTTCAGCCCCGAAAGCCAGCCGCCGTTTATCGCGCCGCAGCAGTGGCATCGCATCGTTTCCTTCTCGGACGACATGACCTGCCGGCTGGCGTTTTACNCGGAAGATTACTACCACAAGAAATACGAACTGACGCGCACCCACTCCGAAGTGATCGAAGCGGCGGCGCGCATCGCGCCGGGCAAGGCGCTGGATCTGGGCTGCGGCGGCGGCCGCAATTCGCTCTATCTCAATCTGAAAGGTTTCGACGTCACCGCCTGGGACAAGCACGCGCCGTCGATAGCTCGCCTCAACCAGATCGTCGACGCCGAGCAGCTGACCCGCCTGCGCGCCGGGGTGCAGGATCTCAATACTCACCGCTTCAGTGGCGAATATGACTTCATCCTGTCCACCGTGGTGTTGATGTTCCTCGAGCGGCAGCAAATCCCGCATATCGTGCAAAACATGCAGGACAGCACCGTGCGCGGCGGCCATAACCTGATCGTGGCGGCGATGGATGCCGAAGATTATCCCTGCCCGCTGCCGTTCCCGTTCACCTTCAGCCCGGGTGAGCTGAAGCATTATTATCGCGACTGGGAAATCCTCAAATACAACGAAGATGTCGGCCAACTGCACAAGACCGACGCCAACGGCAACCGCATCTCGCTGCGCTTCGCCACCCTGCTGGCGCGCAAGCTATAGCGCGTCGTGAAAGATCACCCCCAGCGTATGGCGTTGGCCGGTGCGTATCCGGCTGACGCCGTGGCGCAGATTGACCCGATAGTAACCTTTCATTCCCGCCACCGGCCGGTGATGCACGGCGAACACCACCGCGTCGCCCTGCTGCAGTGGCACCACCTCCGGCCGGCTCTGCATCCGCGGCCGCTGTTCGGTCAGCACGAATTCGCCGCCGGTGAAATCCCGTTCGGGGGCGGAGAGCAAAAACGCCACCTGCAGCGGAAACACCCGCTCGCCGTACAGATCCTGATGCAGGCAGTTGTAATCCCCTGTTTCGTAGCGCAACAGCAGCGGCGTCGGCCGCCGTTGGCCGGCCCGGTGGCATTCGGCCAAGTAGGCTTCGTGTTCGGCGGGATAGCGCGCCGCCAGGCCCAACAAGGCGTTCCAACGGTTGGCCACCGGCGCCAGCCGTGCATACATCAGGCTGCGCGCCTCGGCCACCGGCGGCGGCAGCGGATAGGCGAAATAGCGGTACTCGCCGCGGCCAAAACCGTGCTTCGCCATTACGATGCGGCTGCGGAAGTGCGCATCCTGCGGGTAGAGCGCTGTCAGCTCGCGGCAAGCTCTTGGCTGAGCACGCCGGGCAGCCGCGCGCAGCCCTGCGCATCGAGTTCGCGCTCGATCGCCGCCCAGTCCAATTCGGTCAGCCGTGCCGCCAGCGCGCCGCTCATCGCAGCGCCTCTTTTTCCAGCAAGGCTTTCTTGCGCTCGACGCCCCAGCGATAGCCGGACAAGGCGCCGTCGTTGCGCACCACCCGGTGGCAGGGGATCGCCACCGCCAGCATGTTGGCGGCGCAGGCGCCGGCCACCGCGCGCACCGCTTTGGGCGCCCCAATGCGCCGGGCGATATCGGCATAGCTGACGGTTTCGCCGACCGGTATCGCCTGCAGCGCCCGCCAGACTCGCTGTTGAAACGCGGTGCCGCGAATATCCAGCGGCAGCGCCAGCCCGTTCTCCGGCGCTTCAATCAGGCCCACCACCTGCGCCATCAGCGCTTCATACTGCGCATCGCCGCCGATCAGCTCGGCGTTAGGGAATTTGTCCTGCAGATCCTGCACCAGCTGCTGCGCATCGTCCCCCAGCAGAATAGCGCAGATGCCCACCTCGCTCTGCACCGCCAGGATCTCGCCCAGCGAACAGCGCCCGACGGCGAAATGGATGCGCATGCCTTTGCCGCCCGCCCGATAGGCCTTCGGCGTCATGCCCAGCGCGGCGTTGGCCTGCTGGTAGAAGCGGCCATTGGCGCCATAGCCGGCGTCGAAGATCGCGTCGGTCACCGTTTCCCGCTGTGTAAGACCGGCGCGCAAGCGCTGGCTGCGCTGCGCATCGGCGTAGCCTTTCGGCGTCAGGCCGGTGATCGCTTTGAACAGCCGGTGGAAATGGTATTGGCTCAACCCGACGTGGCGCGCCAGCGTCTGCAGCGACGGCGCTTTTTCCGCCCGTTCGATATAGCGGCAGGCCGCGGCTATCTGCCGCGCATGCTGTTCCGTCAGCGGCGTCAGCCCTTGCCGGCAGCGTTTGCAGGGCCGATAACCCGCCGCCTCCGCCTGCTCCGCATCGTCGAACAGCTCCACGTTTTGCCGATTCGGCTGGCGTGACGGGCAGGAAGGCGAGCAATACACGCCGGTGGTTTTCACCGCGTAGATAAAGCGGCCGTCGGCGTGCTTGTCGCGGCTGACGATCGCCAGCCAGCGCGGATCGGCGCTGTCGATTACGTTTTTCATCATCCGTTCCTCACTGCGGTTTCGATGTTAACCAGCATAGTGACGGGCCGTTGGCGAAACACGCCGACTCTTGCTTTTTAATTCGATGCCGACGTTTTCAACAATGTTTCGACAATTTTTAACCAACAACATGAAGTTTATTACGTTGCCAACCCGGTTGCACGGCGTTAGGATCGCGGCCGGCCACGGGCGTGGCCAGTGTTTCTGCCTGTTAGTTGCGCGCATGGAGAGGTTATTGTGTTAGAGAGTTTTGGCGTCCTGAATTTATGGACCTATTTGGCCGGGGTGGTCTTCATCATCATTCTGCCGGGGCCGAATACGCTGTACGTGCTGAAAACCGGCGTATCGCGCGGCGTGCGCGCCGGCTATACCGCGGCGCTGGGCGTGTTTATCGGCGATGCGATCCTGATCTTCTGCGCCTATATCGGCGTGGCTTCGCTGATCCGCACCACGCCGTTCCTGTTTACCCTGGTGCGTTTTCTCGGCGCGATTTACCTGCTGTTCCTCGGCGCAAAAATCCTCTACGCCACCTTCGTGCAGAAGGCGCAGGCGCAACAGCAGCAAATTGAAGGCGGCCACAGCATTCTGCGCAAGTCGCTGACGCTGAGCCTGACCAACCCGAAAGCTATTCTGTTTTACGTGTCGTTCTTCGTCCAGTTCATCGACTTCAACTACGCGCACACCGGGCTGTCGTTCACCATTCTGGCGCTGATCCTCGAAGCCGTCAGCTTTATCTACATGAGCACGCTGATCTTCTCCGGCGCGATGCTGGCGCATTTCTTCAATCACAAGAAAGGCCTGGCGAAGCTCGGCAACGGTCTGATCGGCCTGCTGTTCCTCGGTTTCGCCACCCGTCTGGCGACCCTGAGCTCGTGATCCCTCCCGGCCGGCGCCCGCCGGCCGCGGTTTACTGTTCCGTCACGGCAAAATGACACGCAGGACAAACCGAATGTCAGGCAGAGCAAAGCCGCCGCTTTACCGCTGATCTAGACTCTCAGGGTTAACGATAACCTGATGAGCCTGATCGGAGGATGTATGTCTGACAATACCGTAGCCGTGCTGGATAGCGTGTCGCGTTTTCTCGATCGTCAGCATGGGCTGTATATCGACGGCCAGTGGCGCGCGTCCGCCGCGGAAGGCCGCCTGGCGGTGTATAACCCCGCCAATGGGCAACAGATCGCCACCACCGCCGACGCCAACGAACACGACGTCGCGCTGGCGGTGCAGTCCGCCCACAAAGCCTTCAGCGAAGGCGTCTGGGCGCAGCGTCTGCCGGTAGAGCGCGAACGCATCCTGCTGCGCTTCGCCGATTTGGTGGAGCAGCACGCCGAAGAGCTGGCGCAGCTCGAAACCCTGGAGCAGGGCAAATCCATCAACATCGCCCGCGCTTTCGAAGTCGGCAGCACCCTGAACTGGATGCGTTACACCGCCGGGCTGGCGACCAAAATCACCGGCCAGACGCTGGACGTCTCCATTCCGATGCCGCCGGGCGCCAAATATCAGGTTTATACCCGCAAAGAGCCGATCGGCGTGGTCGCCGGCATCGTGCCCTGGAACTTCCCGCTGATGATCGGCATGTGGAAAGTGATGCCGGCGCTGGCCGCGGGCTGCTCCATCGTCATCAAGCCGTCGGAAACCACCCCGCTCACCCTACTGCGCATCGCCGAACTGGCAAGCGAAGCCGGCGTGCCGCCAGGCGCGTTCAACGTGGTCACCGGCCGCGGCACCGTGTGCGGCAAGGCGCTGACCGAACATCCGCCGATCGCCAAAGTCAGCTTTACCGGTTCCACGCCGGTGGGCAAAAGCATCGCGCGCGCGGCGGCGGATCGCCTGACCCGCGTGACGCTGGAGCTGGGCGGCAAAAACCCGGCCATCGTGCTGAAAGATGCCGATCCGCAGCAGGTGATCGAAGGCCTGATGCTCGGCAGTTTCCTCAACCAAGGGCAGGTGTGCGCCGCCAGCTCGCGAATTTATATTGAAGCACCGATTTATGATCGGCTGGTGGCCGGATTCGAACAGGCGGTGAAATCGCTGTCGGTCGGGCCGGGGATGGATACCGGCGCGCAAATCAACCCGCTGGTGTCGCTCGCGCACCGCAACAAGGTGGCGGCCTACCTGGACGACGCCCGGGCGAAAAACGCCGAGCTTATCGGCGGCGCGGCCGGGCCGGACGCCAACGGCTTCTACATTCCGCCGACGCTGGTGATCAACCCGGACGATCGGCTGAACCTGACGCGCGAGGAAGTGTTCGGCCCGGTGGTCAACCTGATTCGGGTGGCGAGCGCCGAAGAGGCGCTGAGCAAGGCCAATGACACCGACTTCGGGCTGACCGCCAGCCTGTGGACCACCAGCCTGCAGCAGGCGATGGCGCTGACGCCGCGCATTCAGGCCGGCACCGTGTGGGTCAACACCCATACGCTGATCGACCCGAACATGCCGTTCGGCGGGTTCAAACAGTCGGGCAGCGGCCGCGATTTCGGCCCGGATTGGCTGGATGCCTACACCGAGTCGAAATCGGTCTGCATCCGCTATTGAGTGAAGCGGCGCGGGCCTGGCCCGCGCCCTGACTTACTGATGCTGCCGACGGTACTCGCTCGGCGACATGCCGAAACGCTGCTTGAAAGCGGTCGAGAAATGGCTGTGATCGGCGAAGCCCCAGTCGAGGCCAATGCCGGCCAGCTTTTCTTGCCCGGCGGCGCTGCGCAGCGCCTGCGCGCACAGATCCAGCCTGCGGTTCCTGATGTACTGCGCCACCACCAGCCCCTGACGGGCGAACAACCGATACAGGCTGCGTAACGACACCCCCAACTCGGCCGCCACCCACTCAGGGCGCAGCTGCGCCGACTGAATATGCCTGTCGATCAACGCCAGCGCCTTGTCGAAGACCGATTGTTGTCCCTCCGGGCGCGCCTGTTCGAGCGCCAACGCCGGGCGCAGCAGCGCCGCCAGCGCATTCAGCACCGCCTCGCTTTCCGCCGCGGCGAGCTGAGGATCCTGCATGCTGCTCAGCACCAGCTGGCGGCTGAGGCGCACCGCGCTGAGCTCGGCCCCCAGACGCTGGGCGCAGGGCGGCGGCAGCGGCAGGCAGCCGCGCGGCAATAGCAAAGAGATTTGGCGCGAATCGCGCTGGAAGGTGAAGCTGCTGGGCCGTGAGGCGTCGATCAGCGTCATGTCGCCGGGAGAGAGCAGCGTTTGGCGATCGCCCTGCTCCATCAACGCGCTGCCGCGCAGCTGGATGACGGTGAAAAAGTGCGCGCCGTCGCTGCGGGCGATCTCACGCGGCGTGCGGTACAGCCGGGCCTGAGACACGTCGACCACGCTCAGGCGCAGGGCATGGGCGCGAAACTCCTGCATCGCCCCGCTGAAGCCGGGCCCCAACGTTTTCGCGCAGAATCGGCCGCAGGCGGTGTTGATTTTCCCCAGCCACTCTTCGAAGCCGACGTCCCGGAGCGTTGCCAATGCCGTCATGATCTCTCCCTTCAAACAGCAGCGGTGCTGCGCCGTTGAACAGAAAAACACCATAACAATCCATTAACACACAATCAATGGCGAGCGGGGGATTTGGCGCCGCGATCACAGATCATCGGGCGCCGGGAGGCATCGCCTTAAGGTTGCGTATCCAACAGATAGCGCACCACCGCCGCGTACTCTTTGGCGTAGCCTTCAACGCTGGTGCTGGCCATGCCGGCATTGTCTATCTTGTATTTGCCTGCCACGTAGAACGACGGGGTGCCGCGCACCTCGAACGCTTTCACCGCTTCGTTCTGCTTGGCGATCAATCCTTTGACCAGCAGGCTGTGGCGCGCGTTTTCATAGGTGGCGGCATCGATGCCGGCCGCCGTGAACACCCGCTGAATATCGTCGGCGCCGTTGACGGCGCGCTGTTTCTGCACCGCGTCGAACATCGCGCCTTCAATCTTGTCTTCCACGCCCAGCACCGTCGCCACCGCCCAGGCTTCGGTCAGCGCATTGCCCAGTTTGCCCATCAGGCTGACGTGATATTTGGTGACTTTCTCACCGGCAGGCAGCGCCTGCGCCACGGTGCCGCCTACGCGGTAGGTTTCGGCGAACTGATAACAAGGGCCGCAGTAGAAGGAGAAGAACTCCACCACCGCCGGCGCGGCGGCCACCGGCTTATCCAGCCGGGTATATTGCTCGCCCGCACGGTAATCCGCGGCCTGAACCGCGGGCAGCGCCAACATCAATACGACGGCGGCGGCGAACGAACGCTTAACTTTTGCCAACATAAACACTCCTGGTTTCATCTATGAACATCGTCCTTAGCGGCGGTTTTTATAATCAAATAACCGGCAGAAAACCAGTGTTTATTACCTTCTGTTTATGTGGGATTAAGTCAGCGCCCTTCGTAGCCGTCCCAATAGGCACCCACCGCTTCCTGCGAGAGCACCTGGCGGCGCTTAGGATTGTCGGCGCTGCTGTAGGCGCGATTGATGAAAATGGTTTTGTGTTCCATGTTCTGCTGGAACTCCGCGCTGGCCAGGTAATCGGCCTTTTTCTGCGCCTCGCTGCGCGCCACGCCCGCCGCGCGATCCTTTTTCCCCTGCTGGTAGAACTGTTCGAACATCGGCACGGCGTTTTTAATGCTGCCGTTCACATCGGTGCGGAATTGCGGATCGAAGTCGTCGCGGGTTTGATAAACGTAGTGTTTGGCATGCTGCTCGGCGCTGCTGAGGTGATGAGTGCAGGCGCTGAGCGCCAACAGCGGCAACAACAGCGCCGCGCTTTTCAGTCTTTTCATGTCGTCTGTCCCTGTCAGTGAGGAAGGTTCCTTTAGCGCCACGAGCATAGCGCCGGCCCCCGGTAAACGTCAAACGACAAATCGCGCATCACTTTGTTTTATATTAATATTATATACATTAATTGGTATTCATTGCCTGAAACACTATGCTTTAACAGACAGGGTAAACACTCACCGACAGCGAGGCGGCCAATGAAACCGATCGACAAAAACGTGGGGGAGTACGACCTCACGGCGGAAAAAAAAGCGGGCATGATCACCGGCACCATCCGCGGTGAACTGCCGGACAGCGACGCGAATCTGCCGCTGGTGCCCTTCTCCGGCACTTTCGCAGGCCCCAGCGTGGCCGAAGCCATCGCCGATATTCAGCAGCAGTTCCCCGACATCGAACCGGCGATTATCGACGATTTGCGCGAGGAACTGCTGAAGGCCGGGTTTTAAGCCGGATCGCAGTGCCGCACGAACGGACTGTACACCGGCGCGCCGGGCTTCAGCGCCAGATCGGCGTCAAAATCTTCATTGCGATTGAACGGTACCGCCGGCCAGGCGGAAAACGCGTTCAAACCGTCCCGGTACGCCTGTGTCACCTGCGCCAACGCGGCGTTTTGCGCCTGCAGAGCTTCACCCGCCAACCCGCCGCGCACGCCATAGACCAGGAACGGCTCCAGCACGCTAAAGCCGATATAGTGCAGCGCATGCATGATTGGCCACAGCATCAGCCGCATGTCGCCGTCGCGCCCGTTTGGCGCACAGGCCTGTGCGGAAGCGCCGGCGGTGACGGTCAGCAGCGCCCGCTTGCCGCGCATCACGCCATTCTCATGGCGGTGGCGGCTGTCGTAGATCCCGCCGTAAACGAACACCCGATCCATCCAGCCCTTGATGATGGCCGGCGCGCCGAACCACCAGAAAGGGAACTGCAGCACCAGCGTATCCGCCCAGCGCAGCAACTCGATATGCCGCCGGATCTCCGCCGGCAGCGCCTGGATCGTCCAGTGATGGCGCTGTTCCTGCATCGCATCGAACCTGTCCGCCTGCTTTCTGCTGGAGTAGTGGCCGGCGCCCTCGCGCGGATCGAACCCCTCCCGATACAAATCGACCGTTTTCACCTGATGCCCCTGCGCCAGCCAGGCCTGCCGCGCCTGTTCGGCCAAATGGGCATTGAAAGAATGCGGCTCGGGGTGAGCCAGCACAATCAGCACGTTCATCCTGTGTCTCCCGTTGTAAGGTAGTGCTGTTATGCTGTGGCTTTATCGCCCCCTTGGCAATTACGCACCTGAAGGTAACCCCCAATGGCTTATCCCGGCGACGTCTATTCGAGCAAGTGTTCCGCGCGCGATGCGCTGGCGCTGATTTCCGGCAAGTGGGTGATGCTGATCCTGCCTGCGCTGGCGCAGCGCCCGATGCGCAACGGCGAGCTGCTGCGCCGCATCGACGGCATTTCACAGAAGGTGCTGACGCAAACGCTGCGCCAGCTGGAACGCAACGGGCTGCTCGAACGGCTGGATTTAAGTGAAAAGAATCAGGCGCATGTGGAATACCGGCTCAGCGCCGTCGCCCGCTCGCTGGTCGAGACGCTGACTGCGCTGGACCGATGGGCGGAATACCATTTCCCCGAGCTGGACGCCGCCCGCGAGCGCTATGATGCCGACCGCGGGCGCGAAGCCGATTAAAGCGGTTTGGCCCGCAGCGTCTCGCCGCTGCGCACGAAGTTGCCGGCCCCCAGATGATGAATGGTGTGCAGATCCGCATTGGCTGCGGTGAAGTTCCAGCGCCCTTGCTGGAACACCCGCTCGTCCGCCGCCGCGCTCAACACCTCGCCGAAGCAGGTGTCGTATTTTTCCTGCGCGCCGCTTTCCGGCAATAAGCGGCACTCCAGCCACGCCACGCAACCCTGTTCGATCAGCGGCACCTGCAGCGTAGCGCTCGGCGCTGCGGCGATGTGAAAGCGGGCGAACTTGTCGTCATCCAGCCCGGACATGCTGCCGACCGCGTAGGTGGCGTCGATGAACATGGCCGCCGGCACGCAAATGCCGAATGCGCCGCTCTCCTCGATCATTTGCCGGCTGTGCGCCCCTTTGTCCACCACAATGGCGATGCGCGGCGGGCTGAACTCCACCGGCATCGACCAGGCGGCGGCCATCACGTTGCGTTTGGCGCCGTCGCGGCTGCGGCTGGTGATCAATACCGTCGGGCCGTGGTTCAGCAGGCGGCTAGCGTGTTCGAGGGCGACAGGACGAAAGTGGCTCATCGGGAAATCCTTGCGAGTGACTGTTTGCCCAGCAGTGTAGATCTGCGCCGTAAAGGCAAGCAACGCGGGGCGCACAGAATGCACCGATGAGACGCTTGTTCCCGATCTCGCCATCCGTTATCTATAGTTAGATCAATTCGCCGGTAACGGCCCACTCCACCTGAGGATCTTGCCTTGACGTTTTTAAAACACCCTATCGCCGGATTGGTGCTGGCCGGCTGCGGCCTGTTGTCGGCGGGCGGCGCGCTGGCCGCTTCCGATGCGCTGGTGTACTGCACCGTCGCCTCGCCGGAATCGTTCAACCCGCAGCTCTCCAGCTCCGGGCCGACCTTTATCGCCACCTCGCAGGTGCTGTACAACCGCTTGGTGACGCTGCGCGAAAGCGATAAAACCCCCGCCCCGTCGCTGGCCACCGAGTGGAGCGTCAGCCCGGACGGCAAGACCTACATCTTTACTCTGCGCCAAGGCGTGAAATTCAACAGCAACAAATACTTCACCCCAACGCGCGACTTCAACGCCGAAGACGTGGTGTTCACCGTGATGCGGCAGAAGGATCCCGCTAACCCGTATCACAAGGTCTCCGGCGGCAACTATGAATACTTCACCGACATGGGCCTGGATAAGCTGATCACCAAGGTGGAAGCGGTGGACGAGCATCACGTGCGCTTCACGCTGAGCCAGCCCAACGCCGCCTTCGTCGCCGACTGGGCGATGGATTTCGCTTCGATCCTGTCCGCCGAATACGCCGACGCGATGCTGAAAAAGGGCACGCCGGAATACGTCGACAACTGGCCGATCGGCACCGGGCCGTTTGCGCTGCAGCAGTACAAGCAGGATTCGCTGATCCGCTACACCGCCAACCCGCACTACTGGCAGGGCGAAGTGGCCAGCAAGCACCTGATCTTCTCGATTACGCCGGATCCGCAAACCCGGCTGGCCAAGCTGAAAACCAACGAATGCCAAATCATCCCCGCGCCGCTGCCGGAACAGTTCGCCGCCATCAAGGCCGACGGCAACCTGCAGCTGCACGACATTACCGGGCTGAACGTCGGCTATCTGGCGTTCAACACCCAGAAAAAACCGTTCGACAACCTGCTGGTGCGCCAGGCGCTGAGCTACGCGGTAGACAAGAAAGCGATCGTCGCCGCGGTGTTCAAAGACAGCGGCACGCCGGCCAATTCGCTGCTGCCGCCGGGCATGCTGGGCTACAACGACAAACTGCCGGAGTACGCCTACGATCCGCAGAAGGCGCGCGAGCTGCTGAAGCAGGCAGGGCTGGAACAGGGCTTTGAAACCGACATTTGGTCGATGCCGGTACAGCGCCCTTACAACCCGAACTCGAAACGCATCGCCGAGATGATCCAGAGCGACTGGGCGAAGGTGGGCGTGAAAGCCAAGATCGTCACCTGGGAGTGGGGCCAGTATCTGGCCGGGCTGCGCAAAGGCGAGCAACAGAGCGCGCTGTACGGCTGGGTATCGGACAATGGCGATCCGGACAACTTCGCCACCCTGCTCGGCTGCGCCGGCGTGCAGAGCGGCGCCAATGTGGCGCGCTGGTGCGATAAGGATTACGACCGGCTGATCCAGCAGGCGATCCAGGAGAACCAGCCACAGGCGCGCGCCAAGCTGTATCAACAGGCGCAGGTGATCTTCGCCAAACAGGCGCCGTGGCTGCCGCTGGCCACCGGCAAAGTGTTCTACGCCACCCGCAGCAACCTGAGCGGCTACGTGGTGGACGTGAACGGCAGCGATTTCGCCAAGGCCAAATTGAACTGATCTCAGGCGCCGCAGCGAGGGCTGCGGCGTAATCCGCTTCATCGCTTAATAAGCTGCCAGCCTCTGAACCTATCGTTTATTAGCTTCATAACTTGCGACGCTCACCTATCGCCAGGCGCATATCCCCCTAAACCAATAGCTTAATAAGTGAGTTGAACCTGGCGTTTTGCCTAAATTGCGCGCACGCGCTTTCCTCCGATGTAACATTTCGTTACCATCGGCGCACAGACCCTTTAACATCAAAAGGTAACCCGGTGCAGAACACCTACATGCCGTGGCAAATTCGCCTGCACTGGCTGGTGGCGATCCTGCTGGTCATCACCTGCGTCACCATCGAACTGCGGGGCTTTGCCGAACCGGGCAGCGCCCCCTGGTACGTGCTGGTTGTCACCCACTTCAGCTGCGGCGTAACGGTGTTTGCGCTGATGATCGCCCGCCTGTTCCTGCGCTGGCGCCGCCCCTCGCCCGCCATCGCGCCCAAACCGCCGAAGTGGCAAACCGGCCTGGCGCACCTGACGCACACCCTGATTTACCTGCTGCTGCTGACGCTGCCGGTGCTGGGGGTGTATTCGCGCTATCTGGGCGGCAAGGAGTGGTTTCTGTTCGGCCTGCCGATGCCGTTCGCCGACGTGGCCGATCGGCCGCAGGCGCGGACGATTATCGGCTGGCACAAAACGCTGGCGTCATTCGGCTACTGGCTGATCGGCCTGCATGCCACCGCCGCGCTGTTCCACCACTATATCGTCAAGGACAATGCGCTGGTGCGCATGCTGCCGCTGATGAAAAAGCGCTGACCAGCCGGCGCCAGGGAAGAATTTTCGGGCCACGCCCGCTGACAGGGAATGATATGCAAACCCAATTTTTTAATGTGACCGTCGAACAATGCGCCTGCCAGCAGACGGCGCCCGACAACCTGGTGAGGATCATCGCCTCCGGCCAGACATTCTTTTTTTACCGTGACGACTTCAGCGACAGCGAAAATCTGCTGGCCAGGCTCGCCGCCGGCGATCGGGTGAAGATCGGCGCCCACCGCCTGCAAGACGGCAGCTACTGGCTGCACTGGCTGCTGCACGGGACAAAAGGCCGGCTGGAGCCGGACAGAACGCTGAAATACAAGCTGAAATACTTCGCCCTGCTGCTGCTGGGCGCGGTGCTGGCCGGCGGTTTCCCGGCGGCCTTTTTCATCATGGACGGGGAAGATTCCTGGCTGACCGTCGTCCTGTTCTTTATCGCCATCATCGCCGGCCTTATCGGCATCGGCATAGTGCTGTTCGTCGGTTCGGAGCTCCTGCTGATCGGGCACCGCGGCCGCAGGCGCCTGCTCCGGGCGCTGGATCGCGTGCTGCAGGGGCAAGACGTCACGCCGCCCGGCTCGCTCAGCCTGAAAATCCCCGGCATCAAATACCGGGCTGTCCGCGCAGACGCTGTGCCGGCAACCGCACCGCTGCAGACCGCGTCCCCCCTCCCGGACGGCGTCGAGACCTCTGGCATCGAGACGGTCAACGCCCTGAACTACGAACTCTGCCAATATGAGATCCCGCGGCAGGTGCAGTATTTGGATACGTATGCGTGGCGCCAGAAGGAGACGCACTTCGCGTTGACGACCCGCGCGCTCAATGTCCCCAATACCAAACTGCATCCGGTATTTCGTCGGCAACATCCGCTTTTCATCGCCAAAGGCGATCCGCTGCAGGTGCTGTATTGCGAGAACGACGTCATTCCCGAGTTGCCTAAAGTGCGTGGGATCATCAATCATCGCGATCGCCAAACCTATCTCATCGGCGGCAGCCGCTACTTCACCGAAGCCGGCCTTAACCTGTGCGCGCGCGTTGTCTTCATTTTTGGGGCAATCGTGGCGTGTTTTGTGCTCGGCATGATGGTGGTGGATAACGCCGATACCCCGGCCGGCTTTCACCTGGATGCCTGGACCCTGAAGCGTCTCGGCAGCGAATTGCCGCCGATTATTCTGCTGCTGATGCTGATGGTCAGCGGCCTGGCGCTGTTGATCGAGGGGTTCGCCCAGATCTGCCGCCTGTACTCTTTTGACCAGCACCGCACGTTTAAAACGTTTAAATACCTGAGAAATCTACGCCGCAGGTTATGGCGGCAGGCTCAGGTGACGGAGCTGAAATGATGACGTTAGCGCTTTATAAAAGACCCCTTATTATCCTGACGCTGTTTTTGGCCAGCGCGCTGGGCGTCTATTTGCTCGCCCCTGAGCAACGCTATGCGCAGTGGCAATGGACTCAGGGCGACCAGGCGTTGCCGACGATAGCCCGTTACGATCTCATCCACAGCTACCCGGCGCAGGACGGCGCTCTGCTGCTCACCAGCAAAAGAAGTGAAGACCGCGCGTACAATAGCTTTTACGGCTGGGCGGCCAACTACCTCAGCCAGGTGCTGTTTGCCGGCCCAAAAGGGTTACAGATGCTGGGGGAACTCGACGACTTGATCCACGATGCGGTGTGCGGCGAACAGGAGTGCGTGCTTTTTCTCTCTGAGGGCCGCAGGCTGGTTGACGTGCAACGGGGCACCATCGGGGCGCTGATCCCCTGGCCGGAAGGCGACGACAACCGGCCTTCCTTTGTCGGCGGCAAACTGGTGGCGCAACCGGGAAAACGCGCGCTGTATCTCATCAGCACCGAAGGCGTATTCTACAGCCCGGACTTCGGCGCCCATTGGCGGCAGACGCTGGAGCTGCCGGCGCTGCTGGACGCGCGGCAACTGCTGGGCTTTGAGCGCGGCGAAGAGGACTCACCGACGGCTTACGCCTCCGGTAAGCGCAAATCCATGCCCGAGATTTTTACCGCCGTTGATGGCGATCGCGTGCATTTCTGGATGAACCCGGTGCTCGGCTCCGGCGCGTTACACATCGCCGTTAACGGTAAAACCGGCGAGGTGACTGAACTGCATTGGCTGCTGGTGCGCGTCAAGGAAAGCGCGCAGGCCCCGGACGGCGGCATCTACCTGATCGCACAAACGCTGGACAGGGGACTGTATCAGCTTCTGCGTTATCAATCCGACGGGCAGTTGAAGGTGCTGCTGGAGACCGGCGATAAATCGCTGTATCAGCTCTGGGCGGGCAACGATAAGCTGGTCGCCCAAACGGATAACGGCGATGCGCGTCTTTCGCTGATTTTCGATCTGCGCTCATCCGAAGTGCGCTACCGACAGCCGTTGGAGTACCGGTACAACGGGCGCGACGACACGCGCCAAACCGTGATCGAACCGGAAAGCCACTATGACGATGACGGGGAGACCCCGGCGCTGCCCTACTTCGTTCGCTATCGCTCCACCACGCCGTGAACATAAGGAACTTGCCATGCTGTTAGGTTATGGCGCCGGCGTCGCCGGCCTGCTGGCGCTGTTATTGGCCCTGCTGCTCGCCGGCATCCTGCTCGCCTGGTGGGGCTGGCGATACGCCGCCGCCCGCTGCGGCCGCCCGCGCCCGCCGCTTTCCTGGGGCGGCTATCTGTTGGCCTCGGCGCTGGCGATCTACCCGGTGGCGTTCGCGCTGATGCTGATCGACATTGCCCTTCAGGATCTCAAGAGCCAGCGGGCGGAAGAACGCTGGAATCGGCGCAGTTACCTGACGCTCGAGGCGGCAAAACCGTTCGGTGAAATCACCCTGCCAAAAGGCAGCTGGGTAAACCGGCAGGAGCCGCGCCAGCCCGGCACCGAAGACAGCCCCATCACGATGAACGGCGTGACCGCCGTGCGCTTTCCTCAGCCGCAAAGCGTGGCCGGCGTGCCGATCATCGCCTTCGAGGTTTTACCGCCGGTGATGGAGCTGGCGAGCGCACACACCTTTATCCGCCCGAGCGGCCAAAGGGTGCACTGCGAAGCCGGTTGGCTGGTCTCTTTCTCTTTACCGCCGGATAAGCCGGCCCCG
>NZ_JVEL01000369.1:0-65365 GCF_001076875.1 Serratia sp. 506_PEND | reverse complement strand
TCATTCCAATCGCCCTTCGCGCCGAACATCTGAGGGGTAATGTGGGGCACGCCTTCATTCGGGAAGGAATACTGAATGAGTTGATTGCCAGTTACCCCTGCAATCGTAGAGAGAATCGGTTTAAAAGCGCAATCCCAGGCGTTCTTGCCAATGAGGGTCGTTTCGTCAAATGCCCCGCCTAACTCCAGCGCCCGAGCAGGCGCAGCAAGCTTAATCACATTCCCTTCAATAATGGCGTTTTTCCCATTCAAAAAGCGGATATAGCCAAAATCAGAGTCCGTTACCCGGTTGCCGGAAAACACCGTACGGTCGCCATAGAGCTTGATCCATACCTGGCTGCTGGTCCATCCGGAGTTGGTTATCTTGTTGCCGGTCATCACGCAGCTATTGGCGAACAGAGCGACCTTGCAGTTATTGATAATATTGCCTGAGAGGGTCGCCTCCGTTGCGGCAATGCCATTGAAGGCCGACGTCGTGGAGGTACCACAGTAATTTAAAAAGTTATCTGCGATAACGGACTCCGCGACAGAAATATCGTTATTGCCGTGATAGTCGATGCCATTCTCAACGGTATCTTCAACGTGATTCCCAATAATTCGTGAATTATTCGTAGGGATTTTGGTGGGGTTATTTACTAAGGAATAGTCGATCTGAATGCCGAACCTTTCAATCGTTTTGATATAGTTATTAGAGATATTAATGTCACTGATTCCACCCAGCGAGATGCCATAGCTGGTATTAACAATATGGTTATTGGCAACGGTCAGGTTAGTGAATGAATGAGGCGTGCCGGTCACTTCATTATTCAATGTCACCCCGCCCCCTCTTTGCGTATGCCCGGCCCCAGCGGGTTTAGCGGGTTTATGTCCATCATGAATATGATTGTTCACAATCAAGATGTCATAAGCATCTCGGTTCACGCCCGTTTTCAGCAAGATCCCGTCACCCTGGTGATTCGTCAGCTCGTTATTCTGGATCGTAATATGGCGGCCGCCACGAACTGCGATAGGTTCCTCTCCCAAATCTTTAAGTAAATTGTTCTCAAGGGTAACTGACGTACAGTCAGAAAGGCCCAAAGCATCAGTATGCATACTGATGACACAATTTCTCACGGTGAAGTGTTCACAACGGGTGAAAGCCATGCCGGTACACGCGCGAGTGGCATACCACCAAATAGGATCTGCATCTTTCTGAGTCACCTTTCTCGTGATCCTCAGGTCTTCCACGATGAAATTCGACTGTTCAACGGTATTAAAAATGTTGATTTGAGGCGTATCGTCATCCAAGTGAATTTCACCACCGCCATAAATATGGCAGTTGCTAGGGATCTGCAGAGGCTGCCAAGCCGAACCCAACGTCAACCGATAGACATTCGCCATTCTGACCTGGCGTTTTTTCATCGAGTTAGCGGCGTCAATCGCCACTTTAGCGAACATGGCGCTGACGGCATCTCGATCGTCAGCCAGGCCATCGCCTACGGCGCCGAACTGTTCAGGGGTATATTCAGCGAATTCGCCGCCGTCATTGACCTGAGCGGCGTTAAACTGCGGATCTTCTTTTGACATTTGAGCCATTGAACTACTCCTCTGGATTTTACGTTTCAATCGACATTGAATTGAACGAACCCTGAGAAAGTAACCGGATGGGCGGCACGCCCACCATCAATGGCGGATGGCTGAGGGCCAGTACAACAACGGCGGGCGGGAGAGGGGCAATAAAAAAGGCGCAACCTTGCGATTGCGCCTGATGTTCGGTGAACGCTGCGCGTTACTCGCCGCGAATGCGCTGCGCCAGCCCTTTGAGGAAGTAGCGCAGCATCTGATCGCCGCACGGGCGGTAGTTCTTGGTGCCCTCTTTGCGGAACAGCGCGCTCAGCTCCGGCTTGGAGATGCGGAAGTCCACCGCGGTGAAAATCTGGTGCATATCGGTGTCTTTCAGCTCGAACGCCACGCGCAGCTTTTTCAGCACCAGATTGTTGGTGATCGGCAGTTCAACCGCCGGCGCCGGGAACTTGTCGTCCTTGCCGCGCTTGAA
This sequence comes from Serratia sp. 506_PEND, assembly GCF_001076875.1. Classification (NCBI taxonomy): domain Bacteria; kingdom Pseudomonadati; phylum Pseudomonadota; class Gammaproteobacteria; order Enterobacterales; family Yersiniaceae; genus Serratia; species Serratia sp. 506_PEND. The sequence continues at coordinate 63,331 of NZ_JVEL01000369.1, read as the reverse complement.
GAACACCAGGCCGTTGAGGAAGTGCGCCATCACTTCGTCCGGGCACTTCTCGTAGCCCGGCTCGCCTTCTTTGATCACGTAAGCGTCCATCGCCGACACCGCCACCTCGAAATCGTCCAGTTTGATAATCTCGACCATTTTGGCGTTGTTAATGCTCAGCATATAGCGCACGCTGCGCAGCACGTCGTTGTTCATCATGGGATTGCATTGCCTTATTTGTCTAACGGGGACGTGCGCATTGTAAAAAATGCCCCATACCCAAAATAATTGGAGTTGCATCGCGGCGGCAAATTTGTAAGCCCCCGGAGCATAGTTAACTATGTGACCGGGGCGCGCAAATGCAGCCAACAAAGAGGCAACTCCAAGTATGACGGGTATGGCCGCACACCTTGAATGTGCGGCAGTATAGGGATCGGAAAGGGGTTTCTCAATCGATTTGGCTTTTTTGCTGATACAGCGGGATGTCTTCGCCGATGATGTACTTGTTGCGCAGCATCGACGAGACCTTGTCCATGATCATCACCACCACCACCAGGATCAGAGTGATGAACATCACCACGTCCCAGTTCCACAGCCGCATGTTCTCCGCGTACACCAGGCCGATGCCGCCGGCGCCGACGAAGCCCAGCACCGCCGCAGAGCGGGTGTTGGACTCGATCTGATACAGGCTGAGCGCCAGGAAGGTGGGGAACGACTGGGTGAAAATGCCGTAGCGGTGCTTCTGCAACCCGTTGGCGCCCACCGCCGTCAGGCCGCGGCTGGGGGACTTGTCCACCGCCTCGTGCCCTTCGGCGTACAGTTTGCCCAACAGCCCGACGTCCTGCATCACGATAGCCAACACCCCGGCGAGCGGCCCCATGCCGACGGCGCGCACGAAGATCAGCCCCCAGATCGCCATGTCGATGCCGCGCAGCACGTCCAGCAAGCGGCGCACCAGCACCGAAATCGGCCGCAGCAGCGGCGTCGACATCACGTTGCGCGCGGCGAAGAACGACAGCGGCAGCGCGATCAGCGACGCGGTGATGGTGCCGGCGAACACGATGGCGATGGTGATGCCGATCTGCTGGAAGTAGTACATGAACGGCCAGTTGGCGAAGTCGTGCCAGACGAACATGCGCAGGAAATAGCGCCCCAACTGCTGGCAGCCGTTGATAAACTGCGGCCAGCTAATGCCGAAGACCAGGAAGAAGAACACGTAGTACAGCACGATCGCCAAGGCGATCAGGCCGACGGTGCGCAGGTAACGCCCCTGCTGCGCGAAGATCGCCGGATGCTGCTGTTTTAGCTGGCGCAGCGTTTCCGCCGACGCCGGAGTGCCCGCTATCATTTTGCCCCCTCCACCACGCGCTTGCGCAGCTCGCCCGACACGTAGTCGAGCACGGAAACCACCACGATGATCAGCAGCAGCGTCATGCTGACCTGATCGTAGCGGTCGAGTTTAATGTTGGTCATCAGCTCCTGGCCGATGCCGCCCGCCCCCACCAGCCCCAAAATGGTCGACTGACGGAAGTTGATCTCCAGCCGCATGAAGCTGTAGGAGAGAAACACCGGCTTCACCTGCGGCCACAGGCCGAAGCGCATGCGCTGCAGCGGCGTGGCGCCGCAGGCCGCCAGCCCGCGCACCGGCTTGTTGGAGGCGGTTTCGATCGATTCGTAGAACAGCTTGGTCAGGCTGCCGATGGTGTGCAGCGCCAGCGCCAGGAAGCCGGGAATGGCGCCGATGCCGAACGCCATCACGAACATCACCGCCCACGCCAGCTCCGGCATGGTGCGCAAGAACGCCACCAGCGTGCGGATCGCCAGCCGCACCGAGGCCGGGGTATAGGTGTTGCCGGCCGCCAGAAACGCCAGCACGGTCGCCACCAGCACCGAGAAAATGGTCGCCGCCAGCGCCAGCTGCAGGGTCTCCCAGATCAGCGGCAGCTGGATGTTCAGGCGATAGCCCCAGTAGGCCAGCGAGCCTTCGGTGCGCCCATCGGCGAACAGCAGGTTCCAGTGCAGCGTCGGCACGGTTTCGGCCAGATAGTCGAAGAAGTGCGGAATAGACACCCAGACGGTGTGCAGGTTGAACTCGGCGAGGTTGCCGGCGCCCAGGTACAACACCACCAGCCCGAGCGACCACAGCAGCGCTTCGCGCTTTTGCTTGCTGCGGATCCGTTGGTAATAGTGTGCGAAATCGGTATTCAATGCAGGTCTTCCATCTTGATGGAACAAGGGGTTCAGCATGCTGAACCCCTTCATTCGAACGGCCGAGGCAGCCGGGAATTAACGGTCGCCTTTGGTCAGCTCGCGCTTCATATCGATGATGGTCTGGTATTCCGCCAGGGTAGTGTCGCCGATGTGCTGTTTGCCGCCCATCGCTTTGATAAAGCACGCGTGATCGTCTTTATCCAGCTTCTTGATGGCGGTGACCACTTTGGCCTTGAAGTCGGCCGGCAGCGAGTTGCTCACCAGGATCGGGCCGTTCGGGATCAGCGGCGACTGCCAAATGATGCGGATCTGCTTCATCAGGTCCGGGTGATCCATGCGGATCATGCGGGTGAACGCGCCGCTGGTGTAGCCGGTGTTGTAGTCGCCAATCATCGACGCCCAGGTCACCGCGCCTTCGAACTGGCCGTTCAGCACGCCGAGGATGTCCTGCTCGTGGCCGCCGGAGAAGGTGACGCTGGAGAAGGTGTTGTTGTATTTGTTGTCGACCGTGCCGCCGAACAGCTTTTTAAACGCCTGGTTCGGGATCAGGAAGCCGGAGGTCGAATCCGGATCGGCGAAGCCGATGGCCTTGCCTTTCAGGTCTTCCAGTTTCTGGTACGGGCTGCCGGCCTTCACCACCACCACCGAGTGGTAGCCGCGCGACTGGTCAACGTCGTCGACCGCGATGCCGACGATGTCCACCGCTTTCGGATCCTTGATGTAGACCGAGGCGAACGACGACGGCGACATGCTCAGCACCAGGTCAATCTTGCCGCCCAGCAGGCCCTGGATCACGCCGGAATAGTCGGACGAGTTGCGCAGCTTGGTATCGACGTTCAACTCTTTGTCCAGGAACTGCTTCACGCATTGGTTATCGCCGATCTGCTGGGTGGCGTTCTGGCCGCCGAGAATGCCCAGGTTCAGCTCTTTCGGCGCATCCGCTGCGGCAGCATTAAATACCATCATCGCGCCGGCCATCAGGGTGGTCAGACTCAATACTTTTTTCATCAGGTGTGCCTTGTGTGTAAAGGGTAAAGGTCAAAAGTGCTTCAATGGATCTGATTGGCTTCTTCGCCATACAGCTGGTGCAGGATCCGTTCGTTCAGTTGCGAAGGATGCCCGTCAAACACGATCTTCCCGTGGGCGATGCCGATCACCCGCGAGCAATACTCTTTCACCAGTTCGACCGAGTGCAGATTCACCATCACCGCGATGCCGTCTTCGCTGATTTTCTGCAGCGCGTCCATGATGCGGCGGGTGTTTTTCGGATCGAGCGACGCCACCGGCTCATCGGCCAGCAGGATTTGCGGGTTTTGCATCAGCGCGCGGCAGATGGCGACGCGCTGCATCTGACCGCCGGAGAGGTGCTCGGCGCGCTGCAGCGCGTGCGGCAGCATGTTGAGCCACTGCAACAGCTCGATGGCGCGAGCGCGGTCGGCGTCATCGAACAGTTTGAAGAAGGATTTCAGGGTGGAAGTGTGGCTCAGGCGGCCCAGCAACACGTTGGTCATCACGTCCAGCCGCGGCACCAGGCAGAAGTCCTGGAAGATCATGCCGCAGCGCGCGCGCCACTGGCGCATCTGGCGGCCGGCAAGCTGGGCGATATCCTGCGCCACGCCATCGTCTTCGAAGTGCAGCATCTCGCCGCAGCTGGAAGGAATGGTGCCGTTGAGGGTATGCAACAGCGTGGACTTGCCCGCGCCGGAGCGGCCGATCACCGCCACGAATTCGCCGGCGTGCAGATCGAAATTGATGTCATCCAGCACGCGCTGCTGCGCTTTGTAGGCCTTGCCGAGCCCCTTTACCGATAACACTTTGCGGGATGCGGCGGCGTGCTGCCCTGGGAACTCGTGCTGCGCCAATTTTAACAGTGCCTGAGCCATATGATTTCTCTGGTTTCAGTGGCTAATCATTATGGGCACCTATTAACGGATAAGTTTATGACAGTGGGATGATGGTTTTATGGCCGGGGCGTGACGCGTGCCGCCCCGGTGTGCACCTCACGCCAGGGTGAAGAAGTCCAGCCCCAGCGCCGCCTTGACCTGCTGCAGCGTCCGCTGGCTGACCTGATGCGCGCGGCGGGTGCCGTGCTGCAGGATGCGCGTCAGCTCGCCTTTATCGGCGATGAATTCGGCGCGGCGGGTGCGGATCGGTTCGAGCAGGCTCTGCAGACAATCCTCCAGCAGCCGTTTGATCTTCACGTCCCCCAACCCGCCGCGGCGGTAGTGCGCCTTCAGTTCCGCCACCAGCGCGGCGTCTTCGCAGAAGGCGTCCAGATAGGTGAACACCATGTTGCCCTCCACCCGGCCGGGATCGCTGACGTTGAGATGGCCGGGATCGGTGAACATGCTCATCACCGCCTTGTGCACCTCGTCGGCGCCGGCGCCAAGCGGGATGGCGTTACCGCGCGATTTCGACATCTTGCCCTGCCCGTCCAGCCCCGGCAGACGCCCAACGTTGCTCAACAGCGGCTGGCACTCCGTTAATATCGGTTGGCCGACGATGTGGTTGAAGCGCCGCACGATCTCGTTGGTTTGCTCCAGCATCGGCAGTTGATCCTCGCCGACCGGCACGTGGGTGGCACCGAAGGCGGTGATGTCCGCCGCCTGGCTGACCGGATAGATCAGAAAACCGGCCGGCAGGCTGCGGGCGAAATCCTTCTCGGCGATTTCGTTTTTCACCGTCGGGTTGCGTTCCAGCCGCGCCACGCTGACCAGATTAAGGTAGTACATCGTCAGTTCGGCCAACGCCGGCAGCGCCGACTGCAGGCAGATCGTGGTCTTGTGCGGATCGATGCCGACCGCCAGATAGTCGGCCACGACGTTGAGCACGTTGGCGCTGATTTTTTGCGGGTTGTTGCCGTTGTCGGTCAGGCCCTGCAGATCCGCCACCATCACCGTTTGGTTATGCTGGTGCTGCAGTGCGACGCGCTGGCGCAGCGAGCCGACGAAGTGGCCTAAATGCAGTGGGCCGGTGGCGCGATCGCCGGTAAGAATGGTGTAGCTCATGACAGTGCTCCTGAAGGTCTGTAGACCGCCGGATCAACGCCACAAAAAATAATGCCGCCAAACCGGCGGCATTAAAAAGAGATGTGAATACTCGTGCCGCCTCAGAAGAGGCGCCACCATGACTGATTGTGGGTGGAGTGCATCGATATATTCATGCCATCAAGGTATACCCGCCGCGGCAGCGCGTCAATAGCCCGCCGCCGGCGCGTAAGACGGCGTTACACTCCGGCATTTGCGTTCCTGGCCTGGCGCGCTAGGGTAAAACCTTCAACCTGAAAAAGGAGCGCATGATGAAGATCGGATTTGCCGGACTGGGTGGGATGGGCAGCGCCATGGCGGCCAACCTGTTGCAGGCGGGCTTCGCCTTAACGGTATGGAACCGCTCGCCGCAGGCGGCGCAGCCGCTGGTGAGCGCCGGCGCGCGGCAGGCCGAACGGCCGGAACAGTTGGCCGATGCCGACGTGCTGATCACCATGCTGGCCGACGATGCCGCCACGCAGCAGGTGGTGGTGGACAGCGGATTGCTGCAGCGGATGAAACCGGGCGCGCTACATATCAATATGGCGACCATCTCGGTCGAACTCGCCAAACGCCTGACGACGCTGCATGCGGAACACGGCATCGGCTACCTCGCCGCGCCGGTGCTGGGGCGGGTCGACGTGGCCGCCGCCGGCAAGCTGAATATTCTGGCGGCCGGCGATAGCGAGCGGCTGAAGCAAGCGCAGCCGCTGTTCGATGCCCTCGGCCAGAAAACCTGGCACTTCGGCGCCGATCCGGCGCAGGCCAACGTGGTCAAAATCGCCACCAACTTTACGCTGGCCAGCGCCATTGAAGCGATGGCGGAAGGCAGCGCGCTGGTGCGCAACTATGGCGTGTCCGGCGCCGACTACCTGCAGATGCTGAGCGGCACCGTCTTCGCCGCCCCGGCTTACCAGGGCTATGGCGCGCTGATCGCCGCCGAGAAGTATTCACCCGCCGGATTCCGGCTGGCGCTGGGGTTGAAAGACGTCGGGCTGGCGCTGGCCGCCGGCGCCGACAGCCATACGCCGATGCCGTTCGCCGGGGTGCTGAAGGACAACTTCCTCGACGCGATGGCGCAAGGGGATGCGGATCTGGACTGGGCCGCACTGGCCAAGGTGGCGGCGCGGCGGGCGGGCCTGAAATAACGAACGGGGGCGCTGGCCCCCGTTTTCCGTTCTCAGAACACGATGTCCGCCGCGGGCACGGCGCGGATCGGCACGCCGAAGCTGTCGATATTCGACAGCGTCTCGTTATGGTGGGTGCGGATCAGCAAACCGTCGGCATAGGATTTGTCGTGGCAGGTGTGCGCATCCGCCGCCAGCGTCACCGGATAGCCGCGCGCCGCGGCGCTGCGCACCGTGGTATCGATGCAAAACGGCGTGGAGTAGCCGCAAACCACCAGCTGCGATACGCCGTTGGCGATCAGCAACGCGCCGAGCGAGGTGCGCAGGAAGGAGTCCGGCGTGGTTTTATCCACCCGATGGTCGCCCGGCTCCACCTTCAGCGCCGCGAGCACTTGCCAGGCGGCGCTGCCGTGCGGCAGTTCGTCGTCCGGCGTGTGGTGCTGAATCACGACAACCGGCACGCCCGCCCGGCGGGCGCGCTCGCTCAACTGATTGATGCGCGCAACGGTGCCCGCGGCATCCGCCGGCGGCGGCGTAAACAACCCTTCCTGCACATCGATAATCAACAGCGCGGTGGTCATGGCGGCTCCCGAAGAGAAGATAAATAGCGTCAGCACACCGGCTGGCGCGGGCGGAAAATGTGGTCAACGCCCTGCTCGCGCAGCCGGTTCACCAGATCGTGCCCGCCGTTCGGCGTGGCGTGCGCCAGCTGGCGCTCGGCGGTAAACACCGGGCTGGCCCAAAACAGGTTCACCGGGTCGCCGTACTGCTGCGGCAACGCCAGGTGCGCGTGATGCGGATAGAAGGACGACGATAAAATATAGCCTTCGTAGCCCAACGGCGCCACGTCGGACTCCAGCGTGTGCCCTTCGCCGATCCAGGTCAACCGCGCCCACGGCGCGTGCGCGAAACCGGCCAGCGCGCTGGCCATCTGCACCGCGTTGTCTTCGGTCATGTATTGGCTGTCGATGGCGATCGCCATCTCCATGCGGCGATAGCGCGAAGCCTCGTCGTTGAACAGGATCTCCACCCACGGCATCGGCCGGATGCTGACCCCCATGGTGAGGAAGTAATAGATGCCGTCGCGCTCGTGCTGAGTGATGGCCATCGGCGGCCACTTGCCCTGATCGATGGCGTAATATTTTACCGAAGGGCCGAAATGCTGCTCATAGCGCGCCTGAAAATCGCGCTGCATCTTCGGCCACGGATTGCCCTCTTCACGCTGCCAGCTGCGCCAAAACTGCCGGGTACTTTCCGCCTGCGCATATTGCGTGTTGGTCGAGGCCGAACCGAGCGGATAGGCCAGTGGGCTCTCCTTGATGCAGCTGGCCGAATAGCACACCGAATGGTCGATATACAGGCTCCAGCCGGGGATCACCGCCAGCAGTTGGCCGTAATACCACAGGGCCGCGCCGTCGTCGCTTTCGCTCCACACCACCATCAGCCCTTCCGGGTTCAGCGGCGCTTCCCCTTCCAGGTTGCGGCAAAACTCCGCCGCCAGCATCGGCGGCTGCCCTTGTTCCAACGCGGCGCGATCCTCCTGCAGCGGCGCGGCGGCCAGGTTGCGCAGCCAGCAGGCGCGCACCTGATAGCGATCGCTGTAGGCTTCGGCGGGATAGATGTAAAAATAGGCTGCCCGGTGATCTTGCTGAACCACCGCGACCAGCGTCTGGTTCTCATTGCTGACTTCAGCAAGTACGTATGACTCGTTCATATCACCTCAATAGGGTCAGGGCGCGGCAGAATCGGCTGCGCGCCAAAAATGGAATGTGGCTTTGCCCCAAGTGTAAAACGCATTACTGGCTGGATCACCCGTAAAAGTCTCAAAAACGGCCGTAAACGAAGATAAACAAAGGCTAATTATAGCGGCTGCGGCTCATGACGGCCGAGTGATGCGCCGCACCGCGCGCTGATAGGAACCGTTGCGCATCGACGCGCCCAGCACCTTGCCCAAACCGGCGGCGCCCGTTCGCACCAGCCGCCGCCGCAGCGCGCCCGGATGAAAACCGAACTGCCGCTGCGCCCAGTCGGGCAACAGATCGATGCCCGCCTGCATCACCACCCCACCGAGCGGGCGCGCCAACGCGCTCGGCGCCGGCGCCTTCAGCAGAATGCGCGCCACCTCTTGGGTGCGTTCATCGCACACCAGCTGCGGCCGCATCGCCTGCAGGTATTCTTCGACCTCCGCGCAGGACTGAGGTATTGCAGTGGCTCCCAGCGCGGCGGCCACGCGCGCCGCTTCACGATAGTATTGATCCTGCAAATCGCGGGAAAGATGGGGGTTACGGTAGCGCAGGTGGCTGGCCAGAAAGCGGCTGCTCTCCGCCACGTGCACCCAGGTCAGCAGCGCCGGATCGCTGGCGGCATAAGGCGTGCCGTCGCCGCCGACGCCGGTTACCCGCAGATGGATGGCTTTGACTTTGGCGATCAGCCGCTCCGCCTCGGCGGTCGGGCCGAAAGTGGTGACCGACACGAACTGGCTGGTGCGGCGCAGGCGGCCGATCATATCGTCGCGAAAATTGGAGTGATCCCATACGCCGGCCAGCGCCAGCGGGTGCAGCATTTGCAGCAGCAAGGCGCTGACGCCGCCGCACAGCATCGGCGTGAAATCGCGATGTACCTGCCAGATGACAGACTGCGGGCCGAACAGCCCCGGATCGCCGGGCGGATTCTCAAAATCGACGCCGCCGAGCGCCAGCCCGGTCAGGCTGAGCACCTGTTTCTCTATCGCTGCGCGTACCGCTTCCATCCTGCCGCCCTCTTGCTGGTTCAGCGGCCAGTGTATCACGCGGCGATCGCCTCATTGCGCCCTGCGGCGGTTGAAAGCATTAACTTACTGAATTACAGTTGTTATACCGCTTGCAACAAGGCGGACCTATTCGATCCACTGCAGAGGCGCTTTGCAGGGCGTTAACCCACGTTAATTCGGCACTAACCCCACAAAACCTCTATCTAGTTTCTTTTCCTTCAACTTAGATAGCAGAGAGTTCGATGATTACCATCAGAGCACGCGCGGCGGAAGACAACGCGCAATTGGCAGATATCTGGCTGCGTTCGGTGCGCGCCACCCACCATTTTTTAACCGAAGACAACATCGCGCAGCTGTTCCCGCTGGTGCTGAACGACTACCTGCCGGCGGTCAACGTTTGGGTGGCCGAAGAACGCCCGGGGCATCCCTGCGGCTTTATCGGCCTGAACGGCAACAAGGTGGAGATGTTGTTTATCGACGCCGATCAGCGCGGCAAAGGGGTGGGCAAAGCGCTGCTGACCCACGCGGAAACGCTGCACGATGAGCTGCAGCTGGACGTGAACGAGCAAAATCCGCAGGCCAGCGGCTTCTACCGCCACTACGGGTTTGTCATCACCGGCCGCTCGCCGCTCGACGGCCAGGGCAACCCGTTCCCGCTGCTGCACATGAAGCTGGAAAAACGCTAGCCCTCCGCCGGCCGCCCTGCGGCCGGTTTCTTCCCCCGCCTCCCCCGCCGCCTTATATATCAAATAAGAATAAGTAATAGATTTTACATTCTTCCTGTCACTATAAACCCTCGGTAGGATTGCCCGGTATTCACCCGCAACAGAGGTTCCGTCAGCCGAAAAGCCGAACGATCTCTGTCCGGCGCACCGCGCTCTGGACGGAATGCTGTGATGTATCGATAAGGATCCGCTTCGCTATGATCGTTCTTTCGAACGTTTGCAAAACTTTTGACAGCACACAGGGCCGCGTCGTGGCGGTAGACAACGTCAGCCTGGCGGTAGAGGCCGGGCAAATTTACGGCATCATCGGCTACAGCGGCGCCGGCAAAAGCACCCTCATCCGCCTGCTCAACGGTCTGGAAACGCCCACCAGCGGCCGCATTGACGTGGGCGGTTTTGATATCGCCCGCGCCAAAGGCAGCCATCTGCGCCAGGCGCGCCTGAAAATCAGCATGGTGTTTCAGCACTTCAACCTGCTGTGGTCGCGCACCGTCAGCCAGAACATCGCGTTTTCCATGCAGATCGCCGGCGTGCCCAAGGCGCAGATTGCGCCGCGCGTGGCGGAACTGATCGCGCTGGTCGGCCTGCAGGGGCGCGAAAACGCCTACCCGTCGCAGCTCAGCGGCGGCCAAAAGCAGCGCGTCGGCATCGCCCGCGCGCTGGCCAATAACCCGAGCGTGCTGCTGTGCGACGAGGCCACTTCGGCGCTCGATCCGCAGACCACCGACGCCATTCTCGACCTGCTGTTGGACATCAACCGTCAGCTGAAATTGACCATCGTGCTAATCACCCACGAGATGCACGTGGTGCGCAAAATCTGCCACCGCGTGGCGGTGATGGAAAACGGCCGCATCGTCGAAGAAGGCCCGGTGCTTGACGTGTTCACCCGGCCGCAGCAGCCGATCACCCGACAGTTCGTCAAACAGGTGTCGCAGTATGCGGACACCGAAGAGAGCTTCAACCCGCAGCTCACCGCCCACCTGCCGGGGGCGATTTTCAAGCTGACCTTCGTCGGCGTGCAAACCCATCAGGCGGTGATCTCTGAAGTGATCCGGCGCTACGCCCTGACCGTCAACATTCTGCACGGCAAGATCAGCCACACCCTCAACGGTTCGTTCGGCGAACTGTACATCCACGCCGAAGGCAATGAACAACAAGTCGCCGACATGCTCAACCTGCTGCACGAAAGAGACATCGCCGTCGAGGTTATCCAACATGATTGAATCCCTGTTCCCCCACCTGCGTCTGGACCAACTGTGGGACGCCACCTGGGAAACGCTGTACATGACCGGCATCGCCGGTTTGGCCACGCTGGTGCTGGGCATCGTGCTCGGCGTGCTGCTGTTTTTAACCTCGAAGGGCCAGCTGTTGCAGAACCGGGCGGTCTACTCGCTGATCTCCGTGTTGGTCAACGTCTTCCGCTCTATCCCGTTCATCATTCTGATCGTGCTGCTGATCCCATTCACCAAGTCGCTGATCGGCACCATTCTCGGCGCGGACGCGGCCCTGCCGGCGCTGATCGTCGGCGCGGCGCCGTTCTACGCCCGGCTGGTGGAGATCGCGCTGCGCGAGGTCGACAAAGGAGTGATCGAAGCGGCGCGCTCGATGGGCGCCAAAAACCGCACCCTGATTTTCCGCGTATTGCTGCCGGAAAGCTCGCCGGCGCTGGTTTCCGGCATCACCGTCACCCTGATCGCGCTGGTGAGCTACACCGCGATGGCCGGGGTGATCGGCGCCGGCGGCCTGGGCAATCTGGCCTATCTGGAAGGCTTCCAACGCAACCACAGTGACGTGACGCTGGTGGCGACGCTGACGATCCTGCTGATCGTTTTCGTCATTCAGTTCATTGGCGACACCCTGACAAGAACGCTCGATAAACGTTAATTAACCAAGGAAAACGATGATGAAAAAGCACCTACTGATGTTGGCTTTCGCCTCTGTCGCCACCCTCGCCTCTTACGGCGCCGCCGCGGCGACCAAGCTGGTGGTCGGCGCCTCCAACGTGCCGCACGCCGAGATCCTCGAACAGGCCAAACCGATACTGGCGAAGGAAGGCATCGATCTGCAGATCAAGCGCTTCCAAGACTACATTCTGCCGAACACCGCCTTGGCCAGCCACGACATCGACGCCAACTACTTCCAGCACGTGCCTTACCTGAACTCGGTGCTGAAAGACCACGCCGACGACAAGAGCTACGACTTCGTCAGCGCCGGCGCGATCCATATTGAGCCTATCGGCATCTACTCGAAGAAGTACAAGAGCCTGAAAGATCTGCCGGAAAACGGCAAAATCATCATGCGCGACGCGGTGGCGGAAGAAGGCCGCATTCTGTCTATTTTTGAACGGGAAGGCGTGATCAAGCTGAAGCCGGGGGTGAGCAAAGTGGACGCGCGCATCACCGACGTGGTGGAAAACCCGAAACACCTGAAGTTCCAGGCCAACGTTGAAGGCGCGCTGCTGCCGCAGATGTACAACAACAACGAAGGCGACGCGGTGGTGATCAACGCCAACTACGCCATCGACGCCGGGCTGAATCCGACCAAGGATCCGATCGCAGTCGAAAGCGGCGAAAACAACCCGTACGCCAACATCATCACCGTGCACAAAGCCGACGTGAACAAGCCGGAGATCGTGGCACTGGTCAAAGTGCTGCACTCCAAACCGATTCAGGACTTTATCCGCGAGAAGTACCAGGGCGCGGTGATCCCGGTCAATCAGTAATGGGTTAGACGGCCCGGTGAAAACCGGGCCGGTTGTCACACCTTATTGCCAATCTGGCTGAGCCGCGGCCACACCAGCATCAACGCCTCCAGCAACCGCAGCAGATCGCCGCGGCTTGCCCCTTCGCGCGCCTGCACCGACATGCCTTCAATGGTGCAAATGACGTACTTCGCCAGCAGCGCGGTGTCGGTCTTCGCCAGCAGTTCACCCTGCTGCACCTTGCGATCGAAGCAGGCTTTCAGCGCCGCTTCCTGGGCATGATGTTTTTTGCGCAGCATCTGGGCGACGTCGTCGGACGCGGACGACAGCGCGGCGGAAGCGCACACCATAAAACAACCTGACGGCGTATCGGGGTCGGTAAACACTTCGACGGAAGAACGCACGTAGGCCTCGACGATCTCGGCCACCGGCAACGCCTGTTCCAACAGTTGGTTGGTGCAGGTGGTGTATTTTTGCAAATAGCGTTCCACCGCCGCGCGGAACATCCCTTCCTTGTTGCCGAATTCCGCATACAGCGTCGGCGCCTTGGCGCCGGTCACTTCCACCAGATCGGCCAGCGAGGTGGCTTCATAACCGTGCCGCCAGAACAGATCGAGCGCGCTTTCCAGCGCCCGATCGCGATCAAATTGTTTCGGTCTGCCGCGGCTTTTCTTGCCGCAGACCGCTTCATTGATGCTCATCGTTCCTCTCCTATCCCGCTCCACGGCAGGGTTAGCACAAATAACTTAACGATCATTATAAAAAAATATTGCGCGCTCGTCGAGAACCGATTAGCATTTAGTTATCGATCGTTAAGATAATTTAGCGAAGCGGATTAAACCCCTCTATTCACCGTTATCGGAAAGGAATTAACATTATGAAAAACTTAAAATTAACCTTAGCAGCCCTCACTCTGGCCAGCGTTTCCTTCGGCAGCTTCGCCGCTGATTTGGTTCAGAACCAACCGGCTGACCAGCAGAAAGTGGGCGTCATTACCGTCAGCGGCGCATCCGATCTGACCTCGCTGGAAAACAGCCTGGCCGCCAAAGCTGATCAGGCCGGTGCAAAATCCTTCCGCATTATCGGCGCCGGCGGTAACAACCAGCTGCATGGCACTGCAGAAATCTATCAATAACAAAGCATTAAGCCTGTGGACTGCATACCTTTATTGCTCACAGCGCCAGGGCGTAAAAAAAATTAATTAACGAGCATTAAAAAAATACTTGCAATCCGTCAAACCGGCATCTAACATTAAATTATCGATCGTTAATTAATTTAACGACCTTACAAAACAAACATCGTAAAGAACAAAGATAGGAAATAAGACCATGAAAAACCTGAAAATGACCATCGCAGCCATCGCACTGGCCTCCGTCTCCTTCGGCAGCTTCGCCGCCGATCTGGTTAACGCGCAACCCGCCGACCTGCAAAAAGCCGGCGTCGTCACCGTCAGCGGCGCGTCCGACCTGAGCAGCCTGGAAAACAAACTGGCGGCCAAAGCCGACGCGGCGGGCGCCAAATCTTTCCAGATCATCGCCACCACCGGTGACAACAAACTGCACGGCACCGCGATCATCTACAATTAATCGCCGGATCGGCAATCGTGCAAAAGGGCGGCTCAGGCCGCCTTTTGTTTGCTTTAACGCCAACGTTCTGTTGTAAGCTGTAGCGACCTTTTCCCGCTGAGCCGAGCAACGCCATGACTCCCCTGCTGTTCCACAAATATCACGGTCTGGGCAACGACTATCTGGTCTGCCACCGCTCGGTCGCCGAACGTCTGAGCCAGGAACAGATCCGCCTGCTGTGCCACCCGCATTACGGCATCGGTTCCGACGGCTTGCTGATCGACAGCGGCGACGCCGTCAATCCCACCCTGCGCATCATCAACCCGGACGGCTCCGAAGCGGAGAAAAGCGGCAACGGCCTGCGNTATCTACGCGCGCTATCTGTTCGACAGTAAGCGCGTGGCGCATCAGCCGTTTCTGGTGCACACCGCCGGCGGCGACGTGCGTTGCCAGGTGGCGGAAGACGCGCATCAGATAACCGTGGAGATGGGGCGCGCCAATTTCAGCCCGGCGGCGCTGCCGGCGTTGCTCGATCTGCCGGAGGCGCTGAACTATTCGCTGCCCCTGAGGGAGGAGACGTTGAGCGTTTCGCTGGTGTCGATGGGCAATCCGCACTGCGTGGTGCCGGTGGAAAAACTGGATCTGGCGCAGGTGCATCGGCTCGGACCGCAGATTGAACGCCATCCGCTGTTCCCGAAACGCACCAATGTACAACTGGTGGAAGTGGTCGATCGCCAGACGCTGCGCATCGGCATCTGGGAGCGCGGCGCCGGCTTTACCCTCGCCTCCGGCAGCAGCAGCTGCGCCGCCGCCAGCGTGATGCGCAAGTTGGGACGAGTCGACGATCGGGTTAGCGTGCGGATGCCGGGCGGCGAACTGCAGATCGCCTTCAGCGGCGATTTTCAGGTCAGCATGCGCGGACCGGTGCATAAAATCGCCACCCTGACGCTGGACGAAGATTGTTTTGCCGGCGGCGCGGAGCTGTTTACGGGATCCACCCCAGCAGCCTGAACCACAGATAATCCAACGGCACCAGCAGCGCAAAGCTGAGCGCAGCCAACAGCAGGCACAGCTTCAACCCTTCACGCGCCGGCACTTTGCCCATCCCCATCGCCACCACGATCGGCGAAGCCTGATACGGCAGCAGCGGCGTGGCATAGCCGATCACCTGGGTCATCAGCACCGTCAGCAGCGGCAAGCCGCTGCCCGCGGACAACGCCTGCGCCAGCGGAGTAAACAGCGCCGGCACGCCGTTGGCGGTCACAACGAAATTCAGCAACGCGGTGATCCCCACCAGCGAACCGAACGCAGCGAACGGTTTGCCATGCAGATCCGGCATCATCGCCAGCAGCGCGCCGCCCAGCCGATCGCCGAGACCGGAGTGGCTGACCAGCGCGGTCAGCCCCAGGATCCCCGCCACGTAGATACAGGTGCGCACGTTAACCCCGGCGGCGAACTGCTCGCCGTTGAGAAAACCGATGCGCGGCAACAGGCAGAAGCAGGCCGCCGCCAACCCGATCCAGGCGGGGGCGATGCCGTGCCAGCTGTCGGTCATCCACAGCAGCACCGTAATGCCCAACAGAGCGATCAGCCGCCACTCGGCGGCGCTGAGCGGGGTTTGCGCCGCCTCGGCCGCCACCGGCTGCGGCCGCGCGCGGAACAGGCCGCAGATGCACAGCGTCAGCAGCGCGCCTTTGGCGATCCCGAGCACCGGGGCGTGCAACAACAGGTAAGAAAGATAAGCGAAGTGGCTGCCGTAGGCGCTTTCCGCCGCGCCGCTCATCACCAGATTGGGCACGTTGGCCGGCAGGATGCTGGCGGAGAGCTGGAAGGTGCCGAACCCCACCGCCAGCGCCAAACCGATGCGGCCGCGCGAGCCTTCCGCCAGACCGGCGCGATCGGCCAACGCCATGACGATCGGCATCAGCAGCGTAATTCGCCCCATGTTGGAGGGCATGACAAACGCCAGCACGTAGCTTATCGCCACCACGCCGCCCACCAGGCGGGGCCAGGAACCGGCCAGATGCGGCAAGAGTCGGTTGGCCAGGCGATCCGCCAAACCGGTGCTGCGGATGGCGGTGCCCAACACGAAGCCGCTGAGCACCAGCCAAAATGCGGAGGACGCGAAACCGGAAAAGGTCACCGCGGCGGGCGCCAGCTGCAATACCATCACCGCCGCAAAGAACAGCAGCGCGACCAAATACTCCGGCAGGCGGGCGCTGGCCCATAGCGCGATGACCACCAGCGTGACCAGCGCGGACAGCGCCATCGGATCCCCCAACATAGTTTCCTCCCTGATAAAACGTTGTGATTGTTATCAAACGGTTAACAGGGTGACACAAGGCGCGGACGTTAACCTTGAAACCGCTCACATATCGTCGTTCTGCAGATTTTTCAGCATGCACACATTGCAGCCGTGATGGCCGGTATTGCCGCGCCGTTCCGTCAACAGCGTGAACCCCAGCGCGTAGTACAATCCGATCGCCTCTTTCAACTGTTCGGTGGTTTCCAGGTAGCAGTAGCGATACCCCGCCGCCCGCGCCGCCTTCAGCGCCTGCACCACCATATGGCGCGCCATGCCCAGCCCGCGCGCGCCGGGTTTGAAAAACAGTTTTTGCAACTCGCAATAGCCGGGCTCTTCGCCGGCCAGCGGCGCCATGCCGACGCCCCCCACCACCTGTCCGTCCCGCTCCAGCACCCAGTAGTGGCCGCCGTTGTCGCGATACAGACCGGTCAGCCGATCGAGATCCGGATCGTGCAGGCTGACCCCTTCCATTTTGTCCATGCCGTACTCGCGAAACACGTCGCGAATGATCGCCGCCATCGCCGCATCGTCGCGCTCGACGATCGGCCGCACCCGCAGGTTGGCGTCGCGCTGTTTGCGCGCGCTGCGCAGCGCCGCGGTCATCTTTTTCATCGCCGCGGTAGTGCTCGCCAGCTCATCGTCGTCCAACTGCGCCAGCGCCGCCTGCATAAAACCGTCGGCGTCGCTCTCGATGCCGGCCAGCGCCTTGCCGCCCTGTTTACTCAACCGATGCAGGTTGTGCCGCTTGTCATCAGGATGATCCACCGTTTCTATCACGCCGGCGGCCACCAGGCTGCGCAGCGCCCGGCTGGCGCTGGCCTTGTCGATGCACAGCCGGGCCGCTAGCTCGGTGACGCCCAGCGGCTGCTCGCTGACTTCGATCATCAGATGGATCTGCAGCGGCGAAAAGCGCGAGCCATTGCTCTGCTTGTTCAACATGCCGAATTCTCTGACCAAACTGCGCGCCAATGCTCTGAAATCCCTGATGTTCACAATTGATATCCCCAATTAGCTACCGATAAAAATGAGATTTAGTTGATAGTGTTACCTAATTCTCACTACCTTAACGGATCATCAAGCCGCCATGAACCCCGGTATAACAGAGGAGCTGATGCAAAACGTTACATTACCCAATACAGTAAACTGATTAATTCAAAAAAATCAGAATAAAAATTCATTAATTTAATGTTGATAAAACAATAAACCAGTTAAAAAACATACAATCGTGAAAAAATCTGCGGTTAAGAGAAGAAATCGATATCAATCCATTGCATTACAATAGGTTACAACAATGTTAATAGCGGCGTTAATGCCGATATCTTGTTGTAATTTGTTACATATTCATGGCAGGATCGCGACGCTTCCATAACGGCGACAACGCTCGTTATGGAAACATCGGGCGCGGGTTGCTCCCGCGCTGTTTTATGCTCATGGAGAGATCGCATGCCAATGAAAAAATCACTCGCCGTCTGTTCCGTCGCCCTTTCCGTCACTTTGCTGGCGGGCTGTGCGACCGAATCCTCCCGCTCTTTGGAAGTGCCGAAAGTGGCTTCCTACAACACCACTTATCAGGGCCCACGCAGCCCTATCGCCGTCGGTAAATTCGACAACCGCTCCAGCTACATGAATGGCATCTTCTCCGATGGCGTCGATCGGCTGGGCAATCAGTCCAAGACTATCCTGATCACGCATTTGCAGCAGACTGGCCGTTTCAACGTGCTGGACCGCGCCAACATGGAAGAGTTGAAAACTGAAGCCGGCATTAAAGGGAAAGCACAAACGCTGAAAGGCGCCAACTATGTGATTACCGGCGATGTCACCGAATTCGGCCGCAAAGAAGTCGGCGATCATCAGCTGTGGGGCATTTTGGGCCGTGGTAAATCACAGGTCGCTTACGCCAAAGTCAATCTGAACGTCGTGAACGTACAGACATCAGAAGTCGTCTATTCCTCTCAGGGCGCCGGTGAATACGAACTGTCCAATCGCGAAATCATCGGTTTCGGGGGCACCGCCAGCTACGACTCCACCCTTAACGGCAAGGTGCTGGATCTGGCCGTGCGTGAAGCCGTCAATAACCTGGTTACCGGTATCGAAAACGGCGCATGGCGCCCTGCTAACTAACGGAATAGAAGCAGAGAAAGATGATAACTAAAAAAATGGGCGGGGCGCTGTTTGCAGCGACCCTGTTGGCCGGCTGCGCCGCGCCGAAAACGCTTTACAATTGGGATGGCTACCAAACTTCTCTTTATCAATACTACCAGCAGGATGGGCAAAGCCCTGAGCAGCAGATCGCTACGCTGAAAGAGATCGTCGAGAAATCCCGCGCCAAGGATAAAGCCGTACCGCCGGGGTTGCATGCGCAACTGGGGCTGCTGTACAGCAAAACCGGCAACGACGGACAAGCCATGAGTGAATTCAACACGGAAAAAACGCTGTTCCCGGAATCGGCACCGTTTATGGATTTCCTGATGGCCAAGGATAAGGGGAGCTTTAAATGAAGCGTGTACTCACTTTCCTCAGCGTCACCGCCATCCTGTTGCTGAGCGGCTGTGCCAAGCAAACGCCTTATGACTATGCGGCATTCCATGAGAGCAAGCCGAAGTCGATCCTGGTCTTGCCGCCGATGAATCAGTCGCCGGATGTCAAAGCCAGCCACAGCGTGCTCGCCAGTGCAACCTTACCGCTGGCCGAGGCCGGTTACTATGTGATGCCGGTCGCTGTAGTGGAGGAAACCTTCCTGCAAAACGGTCTAACCAACGCCAACGACATCCGCGCCGTCAGTCCGAAAAAACTGCACCAGATTTTCGGCGCCGACACCGTGCTGTACCTGGATGTCACGCAGTACGGTACCAGCTACATGGTGATCAGCAGCGAAACTCGCGTTACCGTAGCCGCTCGCCTGGTTGACCTGCGCAACGGCAAACAGCTGTGGGCCGGCACCGCCACCGCATCCAGCAACGAAGGCAACAACAATTCCGGTGGCCTGCTGGGCATGGTGATCAGCGCCGCGATTTCACAAATCGCGGATACCATCAGCGATAAAGGGTTCGACATTGGTGCCATCGCCAATACTCGCCTCCTGTCGGCAACAGGTCAGAACGGCGCCATTCTTTATGGCCCGCGCTCGCCTCATTACGCCAGCCAGCGTTAAGCCGTCTCTCGGGCGGCCTTCTCGGGCCGCCTATGCCAAACTTGTCCCTTTTGCCAAAAGTAGCCCATGCTTTAACTGCACCTCTCCTTCTGGCTAACCGGGACGCTGGCTCATGACGAAAAAAACCACCCTGCTGCAATTCTTCCACTGGTACTACCCCGACGGCGGCAAACTGTGGCAGGAGGCCGCCGAGCGCGCCCCGCACCTGGCCGAACTGGGCATCACCGATCTGTGGCTGCCCCCCGCCTGCAAGGGCGCTTCCGGCGGCTACTCCGTCGGCTACGACACCTACGATCTGTTCGATTTGGGCGAATTTGACCAGAAAGGCAGCGTGGCCACCAAATACGGCGACAAGGCGGCGCTGGAACATGCCGCCACTACGCTGCGCGAACACGGTGTGGGGGTGATCTACGACGTGGTGTTCAACCACAAGCTCGGCGCGGACGAAAAAGAACGGGTACACGTATTCAAGGTGGACGCCAACAACCGCAACGATATCGACGACCAGGGCTTCGACGCGCTGGCCTACACCCGCTTCACCTTTCCCGGTCGCCAGGGCGTGCATTCCGAGTTTATCTGGGATTACAAATGCTTCAGCGGCGTCGACTATGTTGAGCAGCCGGACGACAAAGGGGTGTTTAAAATCGCCAACGACTACGGCGACGACGGCTGGAACGATCAGGTCGACGACGAGAAAGGCAACTACGACTACCTGATGGGCGCCGACGTGGAGTTCCGCAACGCCGCGGTGACGGAGGAACTCAAATACTGGGCGCGCTGGCTGCTGGACACGCTGCCATGCGACGGCTTTCGCCTTGACGCCGCCAAACACATTCCCGCCTGGTTCTTCAAAGAGTGGGCGGATCACGTGCGCGGCAGCGCGCAGCGCGACCTGTTTATCGTTGCCGAATACTGGTCGCACGATCTCGGCGCGCTGCAACAATATATCGAGTTGGTGGACGGCAAGGTGATGCTGTTCGACGTGGCGCTGCACCTGAAGTTTCATCAGGCGTCGAAACAGGGCGACGGCTTCGACATGGCGCAGATCTTCACCGATACCCTGACCGCCGCCGATCCGGCCCACGCGGTGACGCTGGTCGCCAACCACGATACCCAGCCGCTGCAATCGCTGGAAGCGCCGGTGGAACCCTGGTTCAAACCGCTGGCCTATGCGCTGATCCTGCTGCGCGAACAGGGCGTGCCCTGCGTGTTTTACCCCGACCTGTATGGCGCCAGCTACCGCGACAAGGGGCGCGACGGCGGCGAATACCAGATCGACATGCCGGCGATCCCGGAGCTGGAGAAGCTGATCGCCGCCCGCCAGCGCTTCGCCAACGGCCCGCAAACCGACTACTTCGACGACAGCCACTGCGTGGCCTTCAGCCGCGCCGGCACCGCCGAGGCCCCCGGCTGCGTGGTGGTGCTGACCAACGGCGGCGAGAGCGGCAAGACGGTCGCGCTGGGCGCCGATTTGGCGCACACCGCCTGGCGCGATTTCCTCGGTAATCGCCAGGAGGAAATCACCACCGACGACCAGGGCAGCGCCCATTTCCCGGTTAACGCCGGCAGCGTCAGCGTCTGGGTGCCGACAGGCAGCCTGTGAACGCCCGCCGCCGCGCAATGATGCCGCGGCGGCAAAACTAATGTTTGCCTTTCGGGTCTAACTTACGCTATCAACTGCGCAAGCCATTCACACCGGAGCCTAAATAGGGTACAAGGCTGCATGAAAATTCCAAAACGACTCCAGCCGCTGGTGGATGACGGGTTAATCGACGACGTCATCCGCCGGTTGAAAAGCGGCAAAGAAGCCGACGTGTTTATCGTGCGCTGCGGCGATGAGATCCGCTGCGCCAAAGTGTACAAAGAGGCCGAGAAGCGCAACTTCAAGCAGGCGGTTCACTATCAGGAAGGGCGCAAGGTGCGCAACAGCCGCGACGCGCGCGCCATGAGCAAAGGCTCCAAATTCGGCCGCCAGCAGCAGGAAGAAGCCTGGCAAAACACCGAAGTGGACGCGCTGTATCTGCTGGCCAAGGCCGGGGTGCGGGTGCCGCAGCCGGATATCTGCCTGGACGGCGTGCTGCTGATGGAGCTGATTACTGACGAAGAAGGTCTGGTGGCGCCGCGCCTGAGCGATGTCATCCTGACGCCGGAACAGGCGCGCGCCGATCACGCCCTGATGATGAATTACGCGGTGCGCATGCTGTGCGCCGGGCTGGTGCACGGCGACCTGTCGGAATTCAACGTGCTGATGGATAAAGACGGGCCGGTGATCATCGATCTGCCGCAGGTGGTGGACGCCGCCGCCAACAATCACGCCAAAAGCATGTTCGAGCGCGATATCAACAATTTGGCGGAATATTATGGCCAATTCGCGCCGGAACTGCGCGACAGCCAATACGCCAAAGAGATTTGGGCGCTGTATCAGGAAGGCAATCTGACGCCGGACAGCGCCCTCAGCGGCCGGTTCAGCGAAATCCAGAAGCGCGCCGATGTCGGCTCGGTGCTGGAAGAGATCCAGGCCGCCAGCGAGGAACACCAGCGCCGCCTCATGGCGCGCAACGCGGAAGAGTAACGCGCCGCGCTATTCGACGCGAAACACCTCCGGCCGCTGCGGCGTCGCCGCCTCGTGATAGATATCCCCCAGATAGCCGGCGATCTCCTCTTCGCGCAGATCGGCCGGCAACACGATATCGTGGCTGGGGGCATATTTGCGCTCCGGCAGCGTCACGCGGAACAGCCGCCATTCGTCCCCGATGCGCTTCACGCCCAGCAGACGGCCGAACACGTTAAAAATCATCATCCGCCATTCCCCCTCTCGTCGCTTTCAGGCTATAACACTGTGATGCCGCCGCAGTGAAAAGGAAAGCGTATGAGTGAAAAAACGCCGCAGTTCTGGCGCGATCCGCAGTTGCCGTTCGTCGAAGCCCGCGCCATCGCGGATGGCCGCCAGGCGTGTTACAGCCTGCACAGCCACGAATTCTTTTCCATCGGCGCCATCACCGGCGGCGTCAGCACCTATGTCAACGGCGAGCGGCGCATGCAGGTCAGCGCCGGCGATCTGGTGATCATCAACCCGCAGCAGGCACACGCCTGTAATCCGATCGCCGACCGCAATTGGTCGTACATCATGTTCTATCTCGATCTCGCCTGGATCGGCGCGCTGCAGCAGGAGCTACTCGGCGGCGAAGGCGAGCGTTTTGTTCCGTTCAGCCAGCCGCTCAGTCGCGATCCGGCGCTGTTCCACGGCCTGAATCGCCTTTATGCGCTGCTGACGGATCCGCTGTGCAGCTCGCTGGAAAAACAGATCGCCATGGTGGAGTATTTCAGCGCCCTGCAGCTCGGGCTGGGCGATGTCCGCCAGCCGGAGACGCCGCCGCATAGCCGACTGGAAGCGGCGGCGGCGTTTATCGACGCGCACTGCACCCAGCCGCTGACGCTGGACGACATTTGCCGCGCCGCCGCGCTCTCCCCTTCTTACCTGATCCGCGCCTTCCGCCAGCGTTACGGCATGACGCCGCACGCCTATCTGATCAACCGCCGCGTGCAGCACGGCCATCGGTTATTGAAAAGCGGCCTGCCGATCGCCGCGGCCGCCAGCGAAAGCGGCTTTGCCGATCAGGCGCACTTTCAGCGCACCTTCAAACAGCTGTTGGCCGCCACGCCCGGCCAGTATCAAAAACCCTCCGCCAACAGATAACAAGCGCTGGCCGCCAGCAACGCCGCCATCGCGCGATTAAAGCGTTGTACGTTGCGCGCCTGCCTGAGCAGGCCGCGCAGCATCGCGCCGACATAGGCCCAGCAGGCTACCGAGGCATAGCAAATCACGAAGTAGAGCCCGGCGAACTGCCATAGCAACAGCATGTCGCCATCGCCGACAAAGGCGCCGAGGCTGGCCACCGACGCCAGCCATGCCTTGGGATTCAGCCATTGCATCAGCGCGCCGTACCAGCAGGAAGGCGCCTGCGCCGCGCCGTTGCCCAGTCTGCCGTCGTCAAACGCCAGCCGATAGGCCATAAACAGCAGAAAAGCCACGCCGGCCCACTGGATCAAGCGGGTCAGCCCCGGCCACAGGATCAGCAGCTGGTGCATGCCCAAACCCAGCAGCACCAGCAACAGGGTAAACCCCAGCGTGGCGCCGAACACATGGCGTTGGGTCGCGCCAAAACCGAATTGCGCCCCGGCGCTCAATGCGACGATGTTGACCGGGCCAGGGGTGATGGAAGCCGCCAGCGCAAACGCGGCCATGGAAAGGTAGATATTCATGATGGACACCTGAGAAAATATTCACAGGCGCCAGAATGCCGACCGCCGCCGACACCGTATTGAACAGAATTACCCTGTTCGGTTTAGCGCACGGCGACGGCCCGGCGGCGCGGCAGCCCGAAGGTGTTGACCGCCATGCCGGCCAGCACCAGCAATGCGCCGCCGAACTGCGCCGGCGACAACGCTTCGTCCAGCAGCAGCCAGGCGGCGAACAGCCCGACCAGCGGCACCAGCAGCGTCAGCGGCGCAACGCGCCAGGTTTCATAGCGCCCCAGCAAGCTGCCCCACACCGAATAACCGAACAGCGTGGCGGCGAACGCCAGATAGGCCACCGCCAGCCACGTGCCAACCTGCACATGGCTCAGGCTGCTCAGCACCACCTCAGGGCCGTCGAACAGCCAGCTGCAGGCCAGGAACGGCACGACCGGGATCGGCGCGCTCCACACCACCAGCGATAAAATATTACGCTGCGGGAAACCGGCCAGGATCTTCTTGTTGGTCAGGTTACCCAGCGCCCAGGAAAACGCCGCCGCCAGCGTCAGCAACAGGCCCGCCAGGGGGACCGCGCCGCTGCCCGGCTTATGCAGGCTGGCCTGCGCCAGCACCAGCATGCCGCCGCTGGCGATAGCGATGCCGACGAAATGGTTGACCCGCAGCTTTTCGCCCATCAGCACGACGCCCAACAGCAGGGTGAAGAACACCTGCGCCTGCAGCACCAGCGAGGCCAGCCCCGCCGGCATGCCCACCTTGATGGCGACGAACAAAAACGCGAACTGCGCGAAGCTCATGGTCATGCCGTACAGCAGCAGCCATTTCCACGGGATCGTCGGGCGCGGGATAAAGAAGATCGCCGGCAACGCCACCAGCAAAAAACGCATCCCGGCCAGCAGAAACGGCGGCATGCCCTGTAAACCGAACTTGATCACGACGAAATTCACGCCCCAGATCACCACCACCAACAGCGCCAACAGCCGATCGCGCAATGTCATCCTCGCCCCGCTTATCCCATTGAAAATTCGCTTTGCCTTGCAGATTACAACCAAACCGGGGACATGGACACCGGCAAACGCCGGCGCTTATTCCGGCATCAGGCCGATAAAGGTGGTCTTCTTGCGCGGGCCGGTCATCAGCGCTTCCAGCTTCTCCACGCACTGCAGGTAGTGCGGGGTCTGCTTGTGCGCCGCCACCGCCTGCTCGTCGCGATAGGCTTCGTAGATGTAAAACCGCGTCGGGATCTGTTCATCCTGCAGCACATCGAAGCGCAGGTTGCCCGGCTCTTCGATCGCGCCCAGGTGATTGGCGCGGAAAACATCGATAAATTCGTCGATTTTGTCTTGTTTAACGTTGATCTCAACCAATGTGACGTGCATGGCAACTCCTTGTTTAAACGGCGCGCCGTAACATGGCGCTTTCCAACCATAGGTTTATTCCCGTCGATTGCCCTGCCGCAACGGCAATTTTGCCGCCTGGCTCACAAATCGCGTCGGCGACGCCCACTCCTCCCCCGGCGGGGTAAGGCGGCGGCATCTATAGTTAACACTCCTCCCCCTGAGAGCATAGGCTATGGATAACTACTTGATGGCGCTGGACGCAGGAACGGGCAGCATTCGCGCGGTGATCTTCGATCTGGCGGGTAACCAGATCGCGCACGGCCAGGCGGAGTGGCAACACCTGGCGGTGCCGGGCGTGCCCGGCTCGATGGAGTTTGACCTCAGCCGCAACTGGCAGCTGGCCTGCCAGTGCATCCGCCAGGCGATGCAACGCGCAGGCTTGAGCGCTCAGGCGATCCGCGCGGTGGCCTGCTGCTCGATGCGTGAAGGCATCGTGCTGTACGACCGCAACGGCGTGCCGATCTGGGCCTGCGCCAACGTCGACGCACGCGCCAGCCACGAAGTCAGCGAGCTGAAAGAGCTGCACAACCACGGCTTCGAACGCGAGGTGTACCAGCACTCCGGCCAGACGCTGGCACTGAGCGCCATGCCGCGCCTGCTGTGGCTGGCGCACCATCGGCCGGACATCTACCGCCAGGCGGCGACACTGACCATGATCAGCGACTGGCTGGCCAACATGCTGAGCGGTGAACTGGCGGTCGATCCTTCCAACGCCGGCACCACCGGCATGCTGGATCTGACCAGCCGCGACTGGCGGCCGGCGTTGCTCGACTTGGCCGGGCTGCGCGCCGATATTCTGTCGCCGGTGAAAGAGACCGGCAGCGTGCTGGGGCGCGTCACCGAGCAGGCGGCGCAGGAGAGCGGGCTGCTGCGCGGCACCCCGGTGGTGATGGGCGGCGGCGACGTGCAGCTCGGCAGCCTGGGGCTCGGCATCGTGCGCGCCGGGCAGACGGCGGTGCTCGGCGGCACCTTCTGGCAGCAAATCGTCAACCTGCCGGAGCCGGCCATCGATCCGGAGATGAACATCCGCATCAACCCCCACGTCATTCCCGGCATGGCGCAGGCGGAATCCATCAGCTTCTTTACCGGCCTGACCATGCGCTGGTTCCGCGACGCCTTCTGCGCGGAAGAAAAATTGCTGGCGGAGCGGCTGGGGATCGACGCCTACAGCCTGCTGGAAGAGATGGCGGCCAGAGTGCCGCCGGGCGCCTACGGCGTGATGCCGATTTTCTCCGACGCCATGCATTTCAAAACCTGGTATCACGCGGCGCCGTCGTTCATCAACATGTCGATAGACCCGGAGCGCTGCAACAAACAGACGCTGTTCCGCGCGCTGGAGGAGAATGCCGCCATCGTCTCCGCCTGCAATCTGGAACAGATCGCCGCCTTCTCCGGCGTGCAGGCCCGTTCGCTGGTGTTCGCCGGCGGCGGCGCCAAGGGCAAGCTGTGGAGCCAGATCCTCAGCGACGTCACCGGGCTGACGGTGCGGGTGCCGGTGGTGAAAGAGGCCACCGCGCTGGGCTGCGCGATCGCCGCCGGCGTCGGCGCCGGGCTGTACGAGTCGCTGGCCGAAACCGGCGAGCGCCTGGTGCGCTGGGAGCGCGAGCATCAGCCGGACATGACCCACCACGCGCTGTATCAGGAACAGAAAGAAACCTGGCGGCGGGTCTACGCCGATCAGCTGACGCTGGTGGACAACGGCCTGACCACCTCGCTGTGGAAAGCGCCGGGGCTATAAGCGCCACGCGGCATTCGGTCATAACCTTATGCCGTTTTATTCCTTTCCTCTCGGCGCGGCGCAAGCCGCGTTTTCACTCGCCGCCGCGATTGTTTCCTCTCAGAAACAGTGTAACCACCGCAGATGGATTTATCTGCGCCTTCGGCCTGCCGTAGATTGTGACTTCGGTCACACCGTGCCCCGCGCACGGCCTGCGCATTCACCTGAGACGAGCGGCATTATGCTGAATAATAAAGATAACCCTGCATCATCCCCGTGGCCGGCGATCTTCTCGCTGACGGTCGCCTGTTTTGTCATGGTCACCACCGAGTTTTTGCCGATCGGCCTGCTGACCAACATCGCCCCCTCGCTCGGCGTCAGCACCGGCACCGCCGGGCTGATGGTCACCATGCCCGGCATCGTGGCGGCGGTGGCCGCCCCCGCATTGAGCCTGATTTCCGGCCGTCTGGATCGGCGTTTACTGATGTTGGGGCTGTCGCTGTTGCTGATGGTGTCCAACCTGGTGGCGGCGCTGGCCGTCAACTTCCCGATGATGCTGCTGGGCCGCGTGCTGCTGGGCATCTGCGTCGGCGGTTTCTGGTCGTTCGCCGCCAACTACGGCCGCCATCTGGTGCCGGAAGCCAGCCAGGGCCGCGCCACCGCGCTGATCCTCAGCGGCATCTCGGTCGGCGCGGTGTGCGGCGTGCCGGCCGGGGCGCTGATCGGCGATCTGTTCGGCTGGCGCGCCGCCTTCTTCGGCGGTGCGGCATTGGCGGTCGGCGTACTGGCGGCGCAGCTGCGTTTGCTGACCTCGGTGCCGCCTTCCCGGCCGGTCACGCCGCGCGATCTGGTGCTGCCGCTGCGCCTGCCGATGGCGCGCATCGGCCTGATCGCCATCGTGCTGCTGTTCATCGGCCACTTCGCCGCCTACACCTACCTGCGGCCGCTGCTGCAACAGGTGTTCGTGCTCAGCCCATCGGCGATCTCGCTGCAGCTGTTGGCCTATGGCGCCATCGGTCTGCTGGGCACCTTTCTCGGCGAGCGTCTGGCGGAACACAGCCTGCGCGCCACCTTCATACTGATCGCCGCCATGCTGGCGGGCATTTTGATCGTTTCGCCGCTGCTCAGCGGCCTCGCCGGCGCCACGCTGATGGTGCTGGTGTGGGGGCTGGCCTTTGGCGCCGTGCCGGTCTGCGCCACCAACTGGATGTTCGCCGCCGTGCCGCAGGCGCCGGAAGCCGGCCAGGCGCTGTTGGTGTGCGTCATCCAGATCGCGCTGGCCTCCGGCGCACTGCTGGGCGGTGAAGTGGTGGACTGGCAGGGCGTCAGCAGCGCCATGCTGTTCGGCGGCGCGCTGATCCTCTCCGCCACGCTGGTGTTCGGCCTCAGCTTGCGCTCCGGCGCGATTGGCGCTAAACAGTGTTAATCATTATCTATCTGCAGAAACATGCCCCGGCCACCGCCGGGGCATGGCGTTGAGAACCTATGGACCATCATTTGCTCGCTATCCGGGTATTTAACCGCGTGGTGGAAACCGGCGGCTTTACCCGCGCCGCCGATTCGCTGGGCATGCCGAAAGCGACGGTCACCAAGCTGATCCAAAATCTGGAGGATCACCTGCAGACCAAGCTGTTTCAGCGCACCACTCGCAGCGTGTCGGTCACCCGCGAAGGCGAATGCTATTACCAAAATACGGTGAAATGGCTGGCGGATTTGGAGCAGATGGAGGGCTGCCTGACCGAGTCGCAAAGTTCTCCGCAGGGCGTGCTGCGCATCGACACCGGCAGCGGCACCGCTCGCCAACTGCTGTTGCCGGCGCTGCCCGGCTTTTTGGAACGCTACCCGCAAATCCAAATCGATCTCAGCATCGGCGATCGCGTTATCGATCTGATCAGCGACAGCGCCGACTGCGTGATCCGCAGCGGCCCATTGGCCGACTCCAGCCTGATCGCCCGGCGTCTGTTCGATCTGGACTGGGTCAGCTGCGCCACCCCGGCTTATCTGGCGCGCCACGGCGCCCCGCGCCACCCGTGCGATCTGGAACAGGGTTTTCCGATGGTGCACTACCGCCATCCGGTCAACGACCGCATCCATCCGCAACGCTATGTCGAACGCGGCAAAGAGATCGCCATCCAGCAGCGCTACCCGGTCAGCATCAATGAAGGCAACGCGCTGCTGGCGGCGAGCCTGGCCGGATTAGGCATCATCCAGATTTATCGGTTTATGGCGCAGCCGCACCTCGAGCGCGGCGAACTGGTCAGCCTGCTGCACGACTGGCAGCCGCCGCCGGAGCAGATGTACGTGGTCTACCCGTCCAATCGCCACCTCAGCGGCAAGCTGCGGGCGTTCATCGACTGGGCGGTGGAGACGTTTCGCTAGCAGCGAGATGAGCCGCACGCTGTAGCCGCGCGCAGTGTGGTATTATTTACCGCATAGTGATTCACCACGGACAACCACCATGGCCTATATCCCCAAAAACTATGCGAAGCTGGAAACCGGCTACCGCGAAAAAGCGCTGAAACTGTTCCCCTGGGTGTGTGGGCGCTGCTCACGCGAGTTCGTCTATTCCAACCTGCGCGAACTGACGGTGCACCACATCGATCACGATCACAGCAACAACCCGGAAGACGGCAGCAACTGGGAAATGTTGTGTCTGTATTGCCACGACCACGAGCACTCGAAATACACCGAGGCCGATCAATACGGTTCGACGGTAGTGGCCGGTGAAGACGCGCAGAAAGATGTCGGCGTCGCCACCCACAATCCGTTCGCCAACCTGAAAGCGATGATGAAGAAATAATGCCGCAAACAGCTTAATAGCCAACTAACTTATTAAGCTGTTAAATTAATAAACCCACCTCCGCATCGTCACTTCCCAGAGAATTCCTACTTACCCATCCGGGCCATCCAGCGCAAAATAAGCTGCGCAGTTAACGACATACTGGCTTGGCAAGCCGCCGCAGTTGGTGCATATTGTTCGCGAGTTGTTCTTGTTAACCTGTTTGATTATCAACCTAATAAGCGCATTAACTTAATAAGTTACCCGCTTAATAACTTGAGAGATGGCAGCATGATTGTTCTGATTGGCTCGCAAAAAGGCGGCGTCGGCAAGTCGACGAAAGCGGTGAATATCGCCGGGTATCTGATTCTTAAGCAAGGCAAGACGGCGATCATCGTCGATGCCGACGACCAGAAATCAATCATGACCTGGTACAACGACCGTCAGAACGTCGAAGGGCTGCCGCACATTCCGGTGGTGGCCGCGTCGGGCAAAATCAAGGAAACGCTGCTGGAGCTGGATCGCCATTACGACTACGTGATCGTCGACACCGCCGGCCGCGACAGCGCCGAACTGCGCTCCGGCCTGCTGGCCGCCGATCTGTTCCTCTCGCCGCTGCGCCCTTCGCAGATGGACCTCGACACCATCGGCTATCTGTCGGAGATGTTCTCCACCGCGCAGGAATATAACGAGAAGGTCAAAGGCTACATCGTGCTGAACATGTGCCCGACCAACATCTTCATTAATGAAGCCAACGAAGCGGCGCAGGTGCTGAGCGAATACCCGGAGTTCACCCTGGTGAGCAACCGCCTGTGCGACCGCAAAATTTACCGCGACGCCTGGGGCGAAGCCATCACCGTGCATGAGGCGAACAATGAAAAGGCGCAGGCCGAGATCGAATGCCTGGTGAAAGAGGTGATCCTGTGAAGAAGCGCACCCCCACCCACCGCATGTCGGAAGACGAATTCATCAACAGCGCCACCTCGCACACGTTGCCGGTCGCGGCGCCCGCGCCGGAAACCAAGCCGGCCGGCCGCAAGCGCACCTATAAGGCGATTTCCGTCAGCCTGACGGACAACCACATCGAAGCCATCGATGAGGTGATCGTGCAGGCGGCGCGCAACGGCATCGTGCGCATCACCCGCTCCGACATCATCAAGCTCGCCATCGACGGGCTGGCGGAGAAAAGCGAAGCGCAGCTGCTGGAACTGCTGAAGAAGCTCTGACCGCACGGCAGCCGCCGGCTGACCCAGCCGGCGGGCCGTTATCATCTTGAGTTCCCCGCCACCTCGCACCGGTAGTCCTGAATTTCGCCGGCCGAGCCCAGGTTCAGATCGGTCAACGTCAAACGGTTCGCCAACAGCAGCATCTCGCCCTGCGGGCTGACCGCCAGCGCCAGACCGTAATTGCCGATGCTGTCGCCCTGCTCGGCCACATAGTTTTGCAACAAGCGGAAAGGATCTTCCTGGGTTAAATCGGTGCCCGCCAATTTTCTGGCCAGGTAGTGGTGGCCGACCAATTTCACCGCCATCGGTCGCCACTGTTGATCTAATTGCTCCGCCTGTTCCCCCAGCGTGTTATAGACATCCTGGCGCAAGCAGGCAACGTGAATATGCAGCTGATTCTGAGAACGGCCATATTTCGAATTGACCGCCAGAGAAAGCCACGCGTCTTTTAACGGTTTACCCAGCTCGCCGGATATATGTTCGCGGTTGTTCCAGGCCAGGGCGAAATAATGCGGCGTTCGCTCCGCTTGCAATATCGGGCTCTCGATGCCGCTGACCTTTTCGGTTGGCATCACCAGATCGTGATAGGGACCTTTGCTGTCTTTAAACAGTACATAACCCTCTGTTAAGCCAACCTTTACACAGGGCGCCGGATCGTGGTTCTGTTGCTGATTGGGCACGCACTGCTGGCTAACGATTTGCCATAACGCATTCGGATTGCCGCGCCCGAAGAACCACCACAGCACCGCCGCCAGCAGCAAAATAACAAGCAAAATAATTAATAGTCTGAAAAGTCTTTTCATCGCGACGCCCTGTTTAGCTATTCCAGCTTGAAAGGAGCGCCAGCATAAATCAAGGCTCCGGCCTCGACCAGAATATTATCCTTAATGCCACCTTTCATTGACCTCTTGTTAGCAAAGGATAATGACAAATACGTCGCCACCTGAGTAATTTAAGGTAAATTAATACCGCAGGTTGAATATGAGTATGATATAAGCAGCCGGACTCTCTTTATATAAGGAACCGATAAGATGCCAACGATGGGCAAATCCCTGCATTACCTCGACGTGGGTTCGGGCTTTCCGTTGCTGCTGGGCCACAGCTATCTGTTCGATCTGAATATGTGGGCGCCACAGTTCGAAGCGCTGGCGAAACGCTACCGCCTGATCGTGCCGGATCTCTGGGGCCACGGCGATTCACCGGCGCTGCCGCCCGGGCGAAACAGCCTGTCGGATATCGCCGCCGATCATTTGGCGCTGATGGATCGTTTGGATATTGAAGAGTTCGGCATCGTCGGCCTGTCCGTCGGCGGCATGTGGGGCGCCGAACTGGCGGCGCTGGCGCCGGAGCGGGTGAAAGTGCTGGCGCTGCTGGACAGCTACCTGGGCGACGAAACGCCGGAGGCGCGGCAGCGCTATATGGGCATGCTGGCCGCCGTGGAACAGGCCGGCGCCATCGCATCGCCGCTGCTGGAACATGTCGCGTCGCTGTTTTATTCCGATGATGTCCCCGACGCCTTATTGCAATCGCTGCTGTGCCAGCTCCAGAGCCTGCCCGCCGATCGCCTGCGCGAGAGCATCGTACCGCTGGGCCGGATGATCTTTGGCCGCCCCGACAAGCTGGCGCTGCTGGAAAACATCACCGCCGCCAGCATCGTCATCACCGGCGCGCAAGATAAGCCGCGCCCGCCGGCAGAAGGCCAGCGCATGGCGGATCTTCTCGGCTGTCGGCATGTACTGATCCCTGACGCCGGGCATATCAGCAACAAGGAAAACCCGACGGCGGTCAACGAAACGCTGCTGGCGTTTCTGGCTGAAAACACTACGCCATTGTTCTTGTAAGATGCTCCGGGCCGCTGGCCCGGAGATTCCCTTCAAACGAAGCCTTAAGGAGGGGGAGGCTAAATCCGGCGCTTATTGGCCGATAGACGTCAGCCCCTGGCGGATCCCTTCGTCAGCCTGCTGACACCACGCCTGCAGACCCTGCGGCGCTTCCTTCTCCAACGCAACCACGTTGCCGTCGTCGTTCAGCACATTGCCTTCACGGCCCATCGCTTCGCGCTTGTCGCCGTCGCGGGTGTCGACGCCGCCGGGGATCGCCGCCACGTAGGCCACCATTTTCTTGGCGTTGTCGATGCTGTCCGCTTTCAGGAAACCTTTATCGACACAGTAGGACATCAGCCCGGCGGTATTACGCGTGATGTCATAGACGTTTTTCAACGCGGCAGGATCCATCCCTTCGGCGTTGGCGGTGTTGAACAAGCCCAGAGTCGCGGCAATCATGCCGGTCAGAATGATCTTTTTCATTGTTATCTCGTTTTAATAATGAATTATTTAGTTTTGAATTATTCACAAAAATAATGTGAATGTCGGTACGGTATAACGGCGGCCCAGATTAACACAACCCTGACGCGTTAATAACTGTGATTAAGTTAACCTCCCATAAAATAAAAATGCATGATGGAGTTATTATTCCGCCCGGCGTCAGTTTTTTACGCGCGACATTAACCGCACCCAATTCAATTTAAAATAGTCTCACAGGGAATGATTTACAACGGAAGCGTTGGTCTGCGGTCAATCGCGCCCTCGCCCTTTGCTAAAACCACAGGCGTGGCATAGCCTGTTAAGACGCGCCACGCCTTAGGGGAAGGAGAGCCGCATGAACCATTCCGTCCGGCCGCCGCAATGCGACGACAAAACCATTCTCGATATCACGATGAATTTATATCTCTATCCGGCGGCGCTTATTGCGCACCGCCTGGGCATCTTTGAGTTTATTGCTCTGCACCCCCGCAATCTGACCGATATATGCGCTCAGGCCAATGTGGAAAAACGCCCGGCGGAGACGCTGGTCATGGCGTTAGTGGCATTGAAATTGATCGCCAGAGACGGCGAAACATTCTCTCTGACGCCGGAAGCGGAAATCTTTTTGTTAAAAAACAACCCGCATTACTTCGGCTATTTTTGGGATTTGATGATTGAAAACAGCGAGATTTTCACGCTGCAAAACCTGGAAAGCGCCATCAGAAAGAATACTTCGCAGGTGTATGGCGAGCAGGAGTTGTTTGAAACGCATACGCTCGACGCCGACAGAATGCGGCGTTTTACCCACGCCATGCACAGCCTGAGCATGGGATCGGCCAGCGTTTGGCCTACGTTGCTGCCCCTCGGCGCCTCCGGCGCCCATGCCATCAGCCTGGCGGCCCACTGGCCGGCGCTCACGTGCACCGTGTTCGATCTGCCGGAGGTGTGCCCGCTCGCCGCCGACTACGCGCGCCATTACGGCCTCAGCCACCGCATCGGCACCCACAGCGGCGATATGTGGCGCGATCCCTACCCGGCGGCGGATCTGCACCTGTACTCCAATATTTTCCACGACTGGCCGATGGACAAGAACCGCTTCCTGGCGCAAAAGAGCTATGCGGCCCTCCCGCCCGGAGGCAGGATCGTGATCCACGAAGTGCTGTACAACGATGACGGCGACGGCCGCCTGCCGCCGCGGGATACAGCCTGATGATGATGGGATGGACGCAGGGCCGCCAATACTCCGGCAAGGAAATCGGCGGCCTGCTGCGCGACATCGGCTTCGGGCCCGCTCAGGTGCTGCCGTCGCTCGGCTATTTCAGCATCGTCACGGCGCAAAAACCCCTGACTTAACGGTTCACCGATCGCGCCATGCGGCTGTAGGTGTGGCGCACGCCGCGAATCGCCACGCTGTAGGCGAAGATGTTTTCCGGCAGCGCCAACCCCAAATAGCCGGTATCGCCGATATGATGCAGATCGGCGCCGGCCATTTTGCTCATCAGCGCAATCTGCCGCACGGTCTGCACGTCGGCCCCCTCTTGCGAGGTGCCGATCGCCGTCATCGCCAGCGCGCCCTGCCGCTGGGCAAAGGCGATCAACGCCGCCACTTTCTCCTGCGACATGCCGGGAATGGTGCCCGGCGCCGGCAACAGCACGATGTCCGCGCCGTTTTCCACGAACAGCGCGATGTCCCGCTCGCCGATCAGCTGGCTGCCGCTTTCGCGCACAATGCCCGCGCCGTGCATTTTGCCGGTCACCAGCACCATCTCGTCACCCACTTCATCGCGGATCGCTTTCAGCGCGGCGGCGATCGCCTGATTGCTGACGCCGTTGTTCGGGTTGCCGGTCAGCACCAGCATGCGCGCGCCGAGTTGATACAGTTTACGGGCATTTTCGGCGGTGGCGGCGCGGCCCGCCGTCATCTGCCAGAAGTCGTTATGTTCGGTGGCGAAAGCCGGATCGACCGCCTCCAGGTTCACCCCGATCACCCGCCCGGTCAGGCGCTGCAGCGTGCGCAGCGCCTCCTGCGGCGGCACGTCGGCGGGCAGGCCCGCGATATGCGGACGATCGACGTCGAACAGGTTCAACAGCAACAGATCGGCGCCCTGACTGGCCGCCAGTTCGGCATTGGTGACGTTATTGAGCAGCGGCTGAGTGACCGCGATGGTTTCGCTGACCAAGATGCGCCCTT
Source organism: Serratia sp. 506_PEND (assembly GCF_001076875.1). NCBI lineage: Bacteria > Pseudomonadati > Pseudomonadota > Gammaproteobacteria > Enterobacterales > Yersiniaceae > Serratia > Serratia sp. 506_PEND. The sequence goes on along the minus strand of NZ_JVEL01000369.1, from coordinate 27,922 downwards.
CGCTGGCGCGGATGGCGTAGAGCAGATCGGCTTTGCCGATATCGGCCAGATCGCTGGCGCTGCAATCCAGATAGCGTTTCATGAGGCAAGCTCCGGTGACATTAGCGGAAAGGATGGATCCCCCTCTCCCACCGCAGTGAAAGAGGGGGAAAAGGTTACTTCAGCGTAAAGCTTTGCGCCTGCACGTTGTCGGAATCCAGGCCGACGAACACGTTGAATTTACCCGGCTCCGCCCCCCATTTCAGGCTGGCGTTGTAGAACTTCAGATCGTCTTCGCTAATCGGCAGTTCGACCTGCTGCGACTGACCGGCCTTCAGCATCACTTTCTTGAAGTTGCGCAGCTCCTTCACCGGCCGGCTGACCGAGGCGGTCACGTCCTGCAGATACAGCTGCACCACCGTGGCGCCGTCGTACTTGCCGGTATTCTTCAGCGTGACGCTGGCGGTTAGCTTGCCGTTGCGCGCCATCGTCGGGCTGGATAATTTCAGATCCGACAGGCTGAAGGTGGTTTAGCTCAGGCCGTAACCGAACGGATACAGCGGGCCGTTCGGCGAATCGAAGTAGCGTGAGGTGTACTTGCCCGGATTCTCCTTGCCGAACGGACGGCCGGTGTTCAGGTGGTTGTAGTACATCGGGATCTGGCCGACCGAGCGCGGGAAGGTCATCGGCAGCTTGCCCGACGGGTTATAGTCGCCGAACAGCACGTCCGCCACCGCGTTGCCGCCCTCGGTGCCGCTGTACCAAGTTTCCAGCATCGCGTCCGCCTGCTCGCTCTCCCAGCTCAGCGCCAGCGGCCGGCCGTTCATCAGCACCAGCACCAGCGGCTTGCCGGTGGCTTTCAGCGCGGCGATCAAATCGCGTTGGCTCTGCGGGATCGTGATGTCGGCGCGGCTGGAGGCCTCATGCGCCATGCCCTGCGATTCCCCCACCACCGCCACCACCACGTCGGCCTTGTTCGCCGCCTGTACCGCTTCGTCGATCATCTGCTGCGGCGAGCGGGTATCGAACGCCACCGCCGGCTCATACTCGTTCAGATAGTCGATGATGCCTTTATCCTGCGTGACGTTGGCGCCCTTGGCGTACAGAATGCGCGCCTTGTCGCCCACCGCCCGCTCCAGCCCTTCGCGCAGGGTGACCGACTGTTTGACCACCCCGGCGGCGGACCAACTGCCCATCACATCGCGCTGGCTGTCGGCCATCGGCCCGACCAGCGCGATGGTCGCCTGCTTGCTCAGCGGCAGCGTCTGCTTATCGTTCTTCAGCAACACCATCGTCTTGCGCGCCACCACCCGCGCTTCGGCGCGGTGCAGACGGCTTTCGGCGTTGGTGTCCTGCGGATCGGAACCCGCCGGGCCCAGATGCACGTAAGGATTGGTGAATAGCCCCATGTCGTATTTGGTGTTCAGCACGTCGCGGCAGGCGCGGTCGATATCGCTTTCAGGCACCAGCCCGTCCTTCACCAGACCCGGCAGGTACTTGTCGTAGAACTCGTCGCTCATGCTCATGTCGACGCCGGAGGTGATCGCCAGGCGCACCGCGTCGCGCGCGTCGGCGGCCACGCCGTGTTTAATCAGCTCTTTGATCGCGCCGTGGTCGCTGATGGTGATGCCTTTAAAGCCCCATTGTTCGCGCAGCAGATCTTTCAGCAGCCACGGGTTGGCGGTGGCCGGCACGCCGTTGATCGCGTTGAGCGACACCATCACCCCGCCGCTGCCGGCGTCCACCGCCGCTTTATAAGGCGGCAGATAGTCCTGATGCATGCGCAGCGGGCTCATGTCGACAGTGTTGTAATCGCGGCCGCCTTCGACGGCGCCGTACAATGCAAAGTGCTTGACGCTGGCCATCACCGAACCGGGTTTGGCCGGATCGCCGTTCTGGAAACCGTCGACCATCACCTTGGCGATTTTCGATACCAGCCAGGTATCTTCGCCGAAGCCTTCGGACACCCGGCCCCAGCGCGGATCGCGGGTAATATCGACCATCGGCGCGAAGGTCATGTTCAGGCCATCGTCGCTGGCCTCCTGCGCCGCCACGCGGGCGCTGAGCGCAATGGCTTCCAGATCGAAGCTGGCCGCCAGCCCCAGGCTGATCGGGAACACGGTGCGCTGGCCATGCACCACGTCATAGGCGAAGAACAACGGGATTTTGAGGCGGCTGAGCTGCATCGCCTGATCCTGCATAACCCGGATATCCGGCCGGGTAACGGTATTGAAGATGGCGCCGATCTGCCCTTTGCGGATCCCCTCGCGGATCGCTTCTTTCGGGTTATCCGGCCCGACGCTGATCAGCCGCAGCTGGCCGATCTTCTCTTCCAGCGTCATCTGCTTCATCAAATTGGACACGAAGGCGTCGCGCTGCTGGGCGTGAATGCCCTGCGTTATCGGCGTTTCCTGCGCAAAAGCCGGACTGAGGGCCAGACCGGACAACATACTCACCACACAAAGCCATTTCATCTTGTTTTATCTCAGGCGTGTTTCCGCCGCCAAAGCCGCGGGGTTTAATCGGAGTGAAGAAACAGTTTGCCACACTCTGTTTCATCGCCAAGGGAATTCGCATCGCTAATGTTTACAAAGCATTACAGGTTATCGGCAGGTAATTCTGCAGCCGGGCGCGGCTGTCGGCGGCCTCCGCCGACAGAAAATCGACCAGCGCGGTTAACGTCGGCGGCGCCACCGTGCGTTCAGGATAGACCAAATAATAGGCCGCGCCGCTGCTGACGCAGAGCGGGAACGGCGTCACGACGCGCCGCGCCTGAATATCCTCCTCCAACAGGCACAGATCGCCGATGGCGATGCCAAACCCTTGCAGCGCCGCGCTCATCGCCAGATCGAGGGTATCGAAATGCTGGGCCTTGCCGGACGGCAACGCATCGGCGCCCGCCGCCTTCAGCCAGCGCAGCCAGTCGCGCCGATCGCGCGTCGGGTGCAGCAGGGTTTTGTCCGTCAAGTCCGTCAGCCGAGGCGCCGGCGGCAGAAACGTCGGCGTGCAGACCGGCGTGAGGATTTCGTCGAACAGCAGGTGCGCGGTCAGCTTTTTGCCCGGCGACCGGCCGAATAGCACCGCGGCGTCAAACTGCTCGGCGCTGAAATCCAGGCCGTGTGACACCGAGGCGGTCAGTTCGATGTGCATGTCCGGCCGTTCATTCTGCAGGCGAATGATGCGCGGCAGCACCCAGCGCATGGCGCAGGTCGGGCATTTGATGCGCAGCGCCCCCGGCGGGGCGGCGGCCCGCGTCAGGGCTTCATCCAACTGCCCCAGCGCCTGCTGCACCGGCGCCAGCAGCTGCGCGCCCTGCGGCGTCAGCGCCAAACCGCGCGCCTGGCGGCTGAACAGCGGATACCCCAGGCGCTGTTCCAGCCCAAGGATTTGCCGGCTGACCGCCCCCTGCGTCAGGTGCAGCTGCCGGGCGGCATGGGTAAAGTTGAGGCGTTGCGCCACCACCACAAAGGTTTTCAATACGTCGAGCGACGGCAGGGGTATCGGCATAGCGAGCCTCGATTAGGTATGATCGTAGTGCATGGCAAGTATGACAAACTTTCCCTTGTCCGCCTACGCCGGCTGATGCTTAATCGCTCAACACTTCCCTGTTTGCCTGGAGCCCATCATGCAGAGCGCCTGCTCATCCCGCTCGAAGCTGCCGGACGTCGGCACCACTATCTTCACCGTCATTGGCCAACTCAGCGCCGAACATCAGGCCCTCAATCTGTCGCAGGGCGCGCCCAATTTCGCCGGCGATCCGCAGCTGATCGAGGCAACGGCGCAAGCCATGCGCGCAGGTCATAACCAATACGCGCCGATGAGCGGCGTGGCGGCGTTACGTGCTGCTCTGGCGGAAAAAGCTGAACGATTGTATGGCGCGCGCTATGACGCCGACGAAGAAATCACGGTGATCGCCAGCGCCAGCGAAGGGCTGTACTCGGCGATCAGCGCGCTGGTGCATCCCGGCGACGAGGTGATCTATTTCGAACCGGCGTTCGACAGCTATGCGCCGATCGTGCGCCTGCAGGGCGCCACGCCGGTGGCGATCAAACTGTCGCTGCGGGATTTTCGCGTCGACTGGGACGAAGTGGCCGCCGCCATCAACGGCAAAACGCGCATGATCATCGTCAACACGCCGCACAACCCGACCGGCGCGGTGTTCGACGCGCAGGATATCGACCGCCTGACCGCCCTGACCCGCGACACCGACATCGTGATCCTGTCCGACGAGGTCTACGAGCACGTGGTGTTCGACGGCGATATTCACCACAGCATGGCGCGCTATCCGCAGTTGGCGGAACGCAGCGTGATCGTGTCGTCGTTCGGCAAAACCTACCACGTCACCGGCTGGCGCGTCGGCTATTGCCTGGCGCCGGCGGCGTTGATGGACGAGATCCGCAAGGTGCACCAGTTCATGGTGTTCTCCGCCGATACGCCGATGCAGCACGCCTTCGCCGCCGCGCTCGCCAACCCGCAGAGCTACCTGGGGCTGGCGGCGTTTTACCAACAAAAGCGCGATCTGCTGGCCAGCGCCCTGCAGGATTCGCGCTTTGAGCTGCTGCCCAGCCGCGGCAGCTTCTTCATGCTGGCCCGCTTTAGCGGCTTCAGTCACGAAAGCGACAATGATTTCGCCGTGCGCTTGATCCGCGAAGCGAAGGTGGCGACGATCCCGCTGTCAGCGTTCTACAGCGACGGCACCGATACCGGCCTTATTCGGCTGAGTTTTTCCAAAGATAACGAGACCCTGCTGGAAGGCGCGCGCCGCCTGAGCCAGGTGTAATTTTTTGTCCGACCATGGGAAAGGGGCACTGCCTATGAAAGCTTTGAAAACGCTGTTCGCCGCCGGATGCCTGCTGGCCGCCGGCTCTTCTCTGGCGGCGGAAAACAGCCTGCGCTTCGGTCTGGAAGCGCTGTATCCGCCGTTCGAATCCAAATCCGCCAGCGGCAAACTGGAAGGGTTCGACATCGAGTTGGGCGACGCGGTGTGCGCCGCCGCGCAGTTGCAATGCAGTTGGGTGGAAACCTCGTTCGACAGCCTGATCCCAGCGCTGCAGGCGCGCAAGTTCGACGCCATCAACTCGGCGATGAACGTGACCGAACAGCGGCGCCAGGCGATCGCCTTTACCGACGCCATCTATCAGGTGCCGAACCGCCTGATCGCCAAAGCCGGCAGCGGCCTGCTGCCGGACGCCAACGCGCTGGCGGGCAAACACGTGGGCGTGCTGCAAGGCTCGATTCAGGAGATTTACGCCAAAACCCATTGGGCGCCGGCGGGCGTGGATGTGGTGTCTTACCAGGATCAGAATCAGGTGTATCTCGATCTGGCGGCCGGTCGGCTCGACGCCACGCTGGTGATGGCGCCCTCGGGGCAAAGCGGCTTCCTGTCACAGCCGGACGGCAAAGGCTTCGCCTTCGTCGGCGAGGCGGTGCGCGACGACAAAATCCTCGGTGAAGGCATTGCCTTCGGCCTGCGTAAAGGGGATGTGGCGCTGAAGAAGAAACTGGATGCCGCCATCGCCAAAGTGAAGCAGCAAGGCACGGTGGCGGCGCTGTCGAAGAAGTATTTCGGCGATATCGACGTGACGGTGAAGTGATGGACGGGGGCGGCACCGCCGCCCCCTGCCGCGTTTAGCGATCGAACACCGAACTGTTCAGCGCGCGATCCTGCTGGTGGCGCTCCAGCGCCAATTCGATCAGGCGCGTGATCAGCGCCTGGTAGCTGACGCCGCTGGCGGCCCACAGCTTGGGATACATGCTGATGTTGGTGAAGCCCGGCAGCGTGTTGATCTCGTTGATCACCACCTGGTTGTCCGGCGTCAGGAACACATCCACCCGCGCCAGCCCGAAGCACTCCAGCGCGCGGAACGCCTTCAGCGCCACCTCGCGGATGTGGTCGCTCACTTCCGGCGCGATCGCCGCCGGCACCACCACCTGAGCGCCCTGCTCATTGATGTATTTGGTGTCGTAGGAGTAGAAGGCGTCGCTCAGCACGATCTCGCCGCACACGCTGGCCTGCGGATCGTCGTTCCCCAGCACCGCGCACTCGATCTCGCGGCCGACGATCGCCGACTCCACCAGCACCTTGTGATCGAAACTGAAGGCCAGTGCCACCGCCGCGTCAAACTCGGCGCGATTTTCCACCTTGCTGACCCCGACCGACGAGCCCTGGTTGGCCGGCTTGACGAACAGCGGCAGGCCGAGGCGCTCGCTCAGTTGCTCAAACGTGAAGCCGGCGCGGTTGGCGCGCGTCAGGGTGACGAACGGCGCCACCGCCAGCCCGGCGTCGCGCAGCAGGCGCTTGGTCACGTCTTTATCCATGCTGACCGCCGAGCCGAGCACGCCGGCGCCGACGAACGGCATATTGGCCATGCGCAGCAGCCCCTGCAGCGAGCCGTCCTCCCCCAGCGTGCCGTGCACGATCGGGAAAATGACGTCGAGCTGGCCCAGCGCGCCGGCGCTGCCCGCTTCGATCAGCTGCTGTTTTTCCTGGCCCGGGATCAGCGCCACGTTCTTATTCGAGCGGTTCAGCGCGATCAACGCCGGATTCTCGGCGTTGAGCAGGTAATTGGAGGCGTCGTTGATGTGCCACTGCCCCTGTTTGTCGATCCCCAGCAGCGTGACGTCAAACTTCTCTTTGTCGATTGCATCCACAATGTTTTTGGCCGACTGCAGCGACACCTCATGCTCCGCCGATTTACCGCCAAAAATCACCCCAACACGTAGTTTAGTCACGCCTTAAATCCTTCTGAAAAATCATGGCAAAAAAGTCGTTCATCACAATAAACGCATTGCCTGGCGGCGGCAATCGTTGTTGCCAGAATCTTCTTACGCCACAGAATGCCACATCGCGACCATCCAAAACGTATACACTTCGTATATTGTTCATTTATGGAGACGCCAATGGGCATCGTAAAAATTTCGGACGCGCTGCATGACGATCTGCGCCTCGCCAGCCTGACCATGACGCGTTCGATCAACGCGCAGGCCGAGTACTGGATCAGGATAGGCATGCTGGCGGAGTTCCATCCGGAACTGACCTATCCGCAGCTGGTAAAAAAAATGATGAAAGATAACGCGCTGACGCTGAAGGAGATTGTCGGGTGAAACAGATTGTGATTAAAACGCCGGAAGAGATTGCCAAAATGCGCCATTCCAGCGCTCTGCTGGCCAAAGTGTTTGCTATGCTCGATGAGGTCATCGTCGAAGGCATCTCCACCATGGAGATCAACGACCGCGCCGAGGCGTTTATCGTCGAAGAACTGAAGTCGCGCCCGGCCAGCAAGGGGCAGTATGATTTCCCCTATGTGCTCAATACCTCCGTGGACGATGTGGTGTGCCACGGGGTGCCGTCGGCCAGCAAGATCCTGCGTTCCGGCATGATCGTCAACGTGGATATCACGCTGGAAAACGGCGGCTATATCGCCGACTCCAGCAAGATGTACTGCATCGGCCAGGTGACGCCGCTGGCCAAACGGTTGGTGAACAACGTCTATGAATCGATGTGGCAGGGCATTCGCGCGGTCAAACCGGGCGCCACTCTGGGGGATATCGGCCACGCCATCCAGCGGCACGCCGAACAGGCCGGCTACAGCATCGTGCGGGAATATTGCGGCCACGGCATCGGCCGCGACATGCACGAAGAGCCGGCGGTGCTGCACTACGGTCAAGCCGGCAGCGGCATGGCGTTGCAGGAAGGCATGGTGTTCACCATCGAGCCGATGATCAACCAGGGCGACCGCCGCATCAAACAGAAGAAGGACGGCTGGACGGTGGTGACGCGCGACAAAAAACTGTCGGCGCAGTGGGAACACACCGTGGCGGTCACCGCCGACGGCGTGGAGATCCTGACGCTGCGCGACGAAGAGCGCCGAGCCGGTTACGTCGAGCGCTACTAAACCCGCAAGCTATTAGCTCACCAAGCTGATAGCTTAATAAGTTATTTAATTAATAACCTCTTAGCTTGTTGCGCGGCACCCCGGCGCCGCGGTTAAAGCGACGGAGATGACAGGGAGACAGGCAGCATGCAGTCAGGCAATCAGACGTTTATCAATCAGCTCAAGGACATCGTCGGCGGCCCGCAGCTGTTGACCGGCGATCGCAACACCGAGCGTTATCGCAAGGGGTTCCGCTCCGGCGAAGGCCAGGCGCTGGCGGTGGTATTCCCTACCAGCCTGCTGCAGCTGTGGCGCATTCTGCAGGCCTGCGTGGCCGCCGACAAAATCGTCATCATGCAAGCCGCCAACACCGGCCTGACCGAGGGCTCAACCCCCAGCGGCAACGACTATGATCGCGATATCGTCATCGTCAGCACCCTGCGCCTCGATCATATTCAGGTGCTGGACAACGGCAAGCAGGTGGTCGGCTTCCCCGGCAGCACCCTGCACCACCTCGAGAAATTGCTCAAACCCTACGGCCGCGAACCGCATTCGGTGATCGGCTCCTCCTGCATCGGCGCCTCGGTGATCGGCGGCGTATGCAACAACTCCGGCGGCTCGCTGGTGAAACGCGGCCCGGCCTATACCGAAATGGCGCTGTACGCCCAGTTAGGGGAAGACGGCCAGCTGCGCCTGGTGAACCATCTGGGCATCCGCCTCGGCGACACGCCGGAAGAGATCCTCACCCGGCTGGAAAAAGGCGACTATCGCCCGGAGGACGTCGAATACGGTGAGCTGCGCGCCTCGGATAACGAATACGCCAGCCGGGTGCGCGACGTCGATGCCGACACCCCTTCCCGCTTCAACGCCGACAAACGCCGCCTGTACGAAGCCTCCGGCTGCGCCGGCAAACTGGCGGTGTTCGCGGTGCGACTCGACACCTTCGAGAAAGAGGGCAAAGAGCAGGTGTTCTATATCGGCACCAACGACACCGCGGTGCTGACCGAACTGCGCCGCCATATGCTGAGCAAATTCGAAAACCTGCCGGTGGCCGGTGAATACATGCACCGCGATATCTTCGACATCGCCGAGGTGTACGGCAAAGACACCTTCATGATGATCGACAAGCTCGGCACCGATCAGATGCCGCGCTTCTTCACCCTGAAAGGCCGCATGGACGCCAACCTCAACAAGCTGCCGCTGCTGCCGCACAACCTGACCGATCGGCTGATGCAGGGCCTGAGCCATCTGGCGCCGAGCCACCTGCCGAAGCGCATGAAGGAATACCGCGAACGTTTCGAACATCACCTGCTGCTGAAGATGGCCGGCCCCGGCGTGGAAGAGGCCCAGCGCTACCTGACCGACTATTTCGCCCAGGCCGAAGGCGCTTTCTTCGCCTGCACGCCTGACGAGGGCAAAAAGGCCTTCCTGCACCGCTTCGCCGCCGCCGGCGCCGCGGTGCGCTACCATGCGGTGCATGCCGACAAGGTGGAGGATATTCTGGCGCTGGATATCGCCCTGCGCCGCAACGACACCGACTGGTTCGAAACGCTGCCGCCGGAAATCGACAGTCAGTTGGTGCATAAACTGTATTACGGCCACTTTATGTGCCACGTCTTCCACCAGGACTACGTGGTGAAAAAAGGCGTGGACAGCCATGCGCTGAAAGAAAAGATGCTCGAGATCCTCAACCGGCGCGGCGCCGAGTACCCGGCGGAGCATAACGTCGGCCACCTCTACCACGCCAAGGCGGATCTGCAGGCGTTCTACCGCACCGCCGATCCGACCAACAGCTTCAACCCCGGCATCGGCAAAACCAGCAAACGCAAAGGCTGGGCCGAAGACCCCCGCTAAGACCGCTCAATTAGCCCGCCGCCGCACCCGGCGCGGGCCTCCTCTGCCCTACCGGCCTCATCGCGATCTTTCTGCACCTTTAAAGATGCATTTTTATTGCAACTTATAAAGTTCCCGATTACCATTCACTCTATCATCGCAAATGAGAATCAATTACAAAGCTGTCATGACGGATACATGACATCCGCCGTGGCATTCACCGCGAAGTTAATGAGAAGGAACCTACCATGAGTCAAACCCTCGATTCCGCCCAGCTGCTGGCCGCGCTCGATAAAGTGATGGTGATCTCCACCACCGATCTGCAGGGCACCATCACCTACGTCAACGATCTTTTTTGTCAGCTGACCGGCTTTTCCCGGGAAGAGCTAGTGGGCCAGCCCCACAGCATCGTGCGCCACCCTTCCGTGCCGAAAGCCGTTTACAAAGCGATGTGGGACACCATCAAGGCGGGCGGCATCTGGACCGGCATCATTCCGAACGTCGGCAAGGGCGGCGTGCTGTACGTGGTCGACACCACGGTGCAGCCGCTGTATGACGCCCAGGGCAATATCGAGGCCTATATCAGCATCCGCCGCGTGATCAACGATCTGATGACCGACTTCGAATCGGTGGAATTCGCCAAAGAACAGTTCGACAACCACTACGACAAGTAACCGCTATGGCCGACATCATCGAACGCATCCTGATTGGTTACGGTTCGGAGTCGGGCAACGCCCGGGCGCTGGCGATGCGCCTGGGTGAACAAAGCAGCCTGCAACCCTACCGCCCCGTCGTGAAAGAACTCAACGCCATCCAGCCCGCCGATGTGGGCGAACGTGACGCCCTGCTGATCGTCTCCAGCTCATTTGGCGACGGCGAACCGCCCGCCAACGCCGAGCGTTTTTCCGACGCGCTGGCGCAATGGCCGGATCGCCACCGGTTGCGCTACGCCATCTTCGGTCTCGGCGACACCGCGTACCCGCATTTCTGCGGCTTCACGCAGGCGCTGGATGCGCGCCTGACGCAATACGGCGCCCGCGCCATCATCAATCGCGTCGACGCCGACGTTAACTTCGAACCGTTCTTCACCACCTGGCTGACGACGCTGGAGAAGGTGCTGGCCGGCGATGCCCAGGCCGGCCGCGATTTGCATCTACGCGTGACCGCCTACGGCGAAGACCATGCGTTCAGCGCCGCCCTCCTCGAACGGCGGCCGCTCAGCGCTCGCACGCCGCAAGCCTGGCATCTGCGGTTGAATATCGCCGGCAGCGGCATCGTTTACCGGGCGGGAGATACCGTCTATCTGTTGCCGGAGAACGACGAAGAATTATTGACTCGGCTGGCAGACTGGCTCGGCAGGCCGGAGGCCGTCGACGCGCTGCGGCGCCGGGAGCTGCGCCAGCTCAGCAAAACGACGCTGCGCGAAATGGCGCAGTTGGCCGACAGCGAAGAGCTCAAAGGCCTGCTGAAGATCCGTCAGCGCAAAGCCCTGGAGAGTTATCTGTACGGCGCCGATCTGCTGGACGTGCTGCACGATTTTTGCTCGCCGCACACGATCACGCTGGAGAACCTGTTGGCGCTGCTGCCCGTTTGCCTGCCGCGCGCCTACTCCATCGCTTCGGCAACGCGGGCAGAGAGCCTCGATCTGTGCGTGCGCGACGTACGATATGAACGCGACGGCCGCACCCGGCGCGGCACGGCAACCGGCTGGCTGCTCAAGCATCCCGGTCCTTTCCGCCTTTTCTGCCGCGCCAACCCCGGCTTTTACCTGCCGCGCGACACCGCCTTGCCGGTGCTGCTTATCGGTACCGGTACTGGCATCGCACCGTTGATTGGCTTACTGCGCGAAATGGCCGCCCAGGGCGAACGGCGTGAAACCGTCCTGATCTTCGGTGAGAAAAGGCGCGGTGAAGACTTCCTGTATGGCGAGGAGTTGGTCACGCTGAACGCGACGGGCGTACTCACACGGCTCATCACGGCATTCTCGCGCGACGCCGCCGACAAGTATTACGTGCAACACGCCATCGACGATCGCGCCGATGTCGTCAGCGGCCTGCTGCAGCGGGGCGCGCATGTCTACCTGTGCGGCAATCGTCAGTATCTGGAACATGCCGTGGCGACGGCGCTGGAGCAAGCCTGCGGGGCGGAAAACCTGTGGCAGACGCTGATTGAGCAGCAGCGCCTGCACCTGGAACTCTATTGACGTTCATCGTTCCGCGCGCAGCAGCAAGGAGACGATGAACGCGCCCCCCAGCCCGGCCGTAATGATGCCGATGGGCAGCTCCTGATTGGGGATCAGGCTGCGGCTGAGCATGTCGCCGCCGGTCAGCAGCATCGCCCCCAGCAGGCCGCACATCGGCACGGCCAAACGGTGGCGCACGCCCACCAGGCGCCGGGCCAGATAGGGCACCATCAGCCCGACAAACCCTATGACGCCCGTCAGCGACACGAGAAACGCCGTAGACAATGCGCAGCACAGAAAGGTCTCGGTGCGCAGGCGCGCCACATTGACCCCCATCGAATGGGCGGTGTGCTCGCCCGCCAGCAGCGCGTCCAGCGCCCGCCAACGCAGCGCCGTAAACCCGGCCAGCAGCGCGAAACTCACCAACGGAATGAACAGATTATCCCAACGCGCCAACCCCAACCCGCCCAGCGACCAGAACAACACCGAACCGGCCGCCCGCTGATCGCCGGAAAACACCAGGTAGCTGGTGAGCGCGCTGAACAAAAACGAGACCGCCAGGCCGCAGACGATCAGCTGCTCGGCGCGCCTGACCCGGCTGACGCGAAACAGGATCATCACCGCCATCGCGGACAAAATGCCGCCGGCGAAAGCGGACAGCGGCAGCGTCAGCGCGCCCAGCGCATCGCCGAAGCGCGTGATGACCAGCACCGCGCCGGCGGAGGCGCCGGAGGAGAGCCCAAACAAAAAAGGATCGGCCAGCTCATTGCGGGTGGTGGTCTGCAGCAGCGCGCCGGTCATCGCCAGCCCGGCGCCGGTCAAGGCCGCCAATAAGGCTCTGGGCACCCGCAGTTGCACGACGATGGTATCCAGCATGCCGGATAGGGGCGCCGATGAAAGCCCCAATGCCGCCATCGTCTGCCGCCATGACAGCGCGACGCTGCCCAGCTGCAGGCTCCAGATCATTAGCCCGCACAACACTGACAGCGCCAGCGGCGCGAGCAGCATAAACCGCCGGATCGGCGAGTTCATTCAGCCGCCGGCGCGTACAGCGCCCGCGCCAGCTTTTCCACCGCGCCGATGTTGGCCGGCCCCGGCGTCAGCTCCGCATACTGCAGTTTCAGATAACGATGGTGCCGTACCGCGGGCGTCAACTTCATCAACGGGTGAGACTCGAGGAAGCGCCGCAGCGCATCGGCGCCTGACCCGGTCTGATAATCCAGCAGAATAATGAAGTCGGGCTCGGCCGCCGCCACCGCCTCCCAGGACGCCGTCGTCCAGCTCGCCGGCAAATCGTCCATCACGTTGCGGCCGCCCGCCGCTTCGATGATCGCCGTCGGCATGGCGTATTTGCCGCTGGTGAAAGGCTTCTCCTCCCCCGAGTCATAGACGAACACCTTGAGCGGCGGCTGGCCCGCCGGTCTGGCGGGAAGCGCAGCCAACCGGCGCCGCCAGCCTTCAACCAGCGCGGCGGCCTCTTGCGGCTTGCCGAAAATCTTGCCGAGCTTCAGCTCATCGTCATACAACAGGTTCATATCGGCCTTCTGCGGCCGCCCGCCGGCCTGTACGCAGCTCTCGCTCAGCACCAGCGTTTTGATGCCGAACGGGGCGAGCTTCTCCGGCGTGACGTCGCCGCCGATCTTCATGCCGTAATTCCAGCCGGCGAAGAAGAAGTCCGGCTGTGCCGCCAGCAGCGTTTCCAGAGCGGGATATTTCGGCGCCAGTTCGGGAATGGCGCCCATCGCGGCCTTGAAATCGGGCGTCAGTTTGTACCAGCCGGTGATGCCGGTCAGCCCGACAATGCGATCCTGCAGATGGAGCGCAAAGGCCATCTCGGCCATGTTGATGTCGTTGATGACGGCGCGTTGCGGCGCCTGGTTGAAGGTGACCGGCGTACCGCAGCTTTCTACGGTGACGGGAAATTTTTCGGCCGCCGCCGCCCCGCCGGCCAGCAGCAGGAGCAGGGGGAATACGCGTGTGTTCATGTTTCTCTCTGGTTTATCAAGCGCAATGGGGAACGTCAAAAATACGCAGCGTTTTCCCGCTGACGGGGTGCGCCACCTTGAAGCTGTTCATGCCGAACACCGGCAAAATCACCGGGGTCTGCAACACCGCCTCGGGCGTGCCACAGGCCACCTGGCGGCTATCGTTGAGCACCAGGATCCGATCGGCAAACGCCTCCGCCACGGGCAGATCGTGCAGCACCGCAATCACGGCGATGTCTTTATTCTTCACTAGCGACAGCAGCGCCGAGCGCCCGGGCGGATCGAGGTGATTGGTCGGTTCATCCAGCAACAACAGGTCGGGAGACTGCGCCAACGCCCGAGCCAGCGCGGCGCGCTGACGCTGGCCGCCCGAGAGCCGCCCCAACGGATGGTGTCTGAGCGGCGCCAGCCCGGTTTCCCTGATGGCCTCGTCAACGATGCGCTTTCCCGTCGCAGAGCGTTCGCCATGCGGTAAACGGCCCAACGCCACGTAATCCTCGACCGACAGCCGCAAATCCGGCAGATCGTTTTGCGCCAGAAAGGCGATGCTTCTGGCGCGCTCCGCCGCCGGCCACGTGGACAAGGCACGCCCCCGCCAGTAAATGCCGCCGCTGTCCGGCCGCGTTTCGCCGATCAGGGTGCGCAACAGGCTGGACTTGCCGCTGCCGTTGGGGCCGATCACCGCCAGCTTCTCACCGGCGCGGAGCGCGAAATGGATGGTGTCGAGTATCAATGCTCCGCCGTGGCCGGTCAGGCTAACTCCATCAACATGGAGGATGTCGTGAACTGAATTCATCATGCATTAATTGTTATATTATAACATACCAATATTTTTACCACGATTGCTCGCCTTCTGCAAAAGCGAATCGCAACGTCTTCTGCCGCACGCGCTGCGTGAAGCAAGGCAAGGGGCAAGCCGCGCCCTGCGTCAACACTGTGCGGCAAAAGCAACATAGCACACCTTTTAATTAATGATAATGATTTTCATTATCATTTAAATCATTGTGATTTCCGATTGCACGCCCCGCTGAACTTGGTTATGTTTGAAGCGATTCATCTCATTCCCGGTTTGCAGGACTCCCTATGACTCCGTTGGCGCACAGCACAGATCCGACAAACGCGACCGTTCCGGCCGTCGTTTTGCTGTGTGCTTCCTCCTCCCCACCCGCCGTTTCCTCTGTCGTTTCAGCGGTTGCCGCTTACCCGCCACGCATTGTGGTTGCGCGTTAAGCCACACCGACTTTTACCTCCGGCTTATTGATCTGTTGCGTTCAGGCGTAGACCGCCGCGCGCGCCGGAGCCTGTAATTTTCACGACAGGTGAAATTGATATGCGATTCCCTTCTCTCTGGGCCAATGCCGGCCTGGCTACGCTGTTCGTCCTGCTCTGGAGCAGCGGCGCGATCTTCTCCCGTTGGGGATTGGAGCACGCCTCCGCTTTCGCTTTTCTGTTCTTCCGCTGCGCCATCGCGCTGGCGGTACTGTTGGCCATCGGCCTGTGGCGGCGCCAGTGCCTGCCCACCCCCGGCACCCGCCGGCGCGTCGCGTTGATCGGCGTGCTGATGATCGGCAGCTATCAGATCTGCTATCTGCTGGCGTTGGAACAGGGCATTACGCCCGGCGTGCTGGCCACGTTGCTCGGCGTACAGCCGATCCTCACCCAGTTCATCACCGAACGGCGCTGCGCCGGGCTGCGCGCATTCGGGCTGGCGCTGGCGATGGCCGGGTTGACGCTGGTGGTGTACCAAAGCCTGATGGTGGCTCATTTCTCGCCGAGCGGCATGCTGTTCGCCTTTATCGCATTGGGGAGCATGACCGCCGGCACCCTGCTGCAAAAGGGCATGACGCAGCCGCCGCTGGCGGTCTTGCCGCTGCAGTATGCCATCGGGCTGTTGATGTGTGCGTTGGCGCTGCCGTTTGAGCCGCTGCGGGTCGACTGGCGGCCTGAGTTCGTGCTGCCGCTGCTGTGGATGGCGGTGGTGATCTCAGTGCTGGCGACCTTCTTGCTGTATCGCCTGATCCAGCGCGGCAATCTGGTGCAGGTCACCAGCCTGTTCTACCTGATCCCGGCGGTCACCGCCCTGCTGGATTACCTGCTGCTCGGCCACGCGCTGGCCGCGCTGAGCCTGTTGGGGATGGCGGGCATCGTGCTCGGCGTGATGCTGGTTTTCCGCCGCGCATAAAAGCAAAAGCCCCCGCGCCGTTCCACCGGCGCGGGGGCGACAACAACAACCGTTAACTCAGAACAACCAGGAACCGTACCCCCACAGCAGCACCGTCACCCCAAGCAGCAGCTCGAGCAACAGAATGCCGATGGCGAAGGTCGAGCTGGAGAAGATGAACCCTTCCTTACTGTCGATATTCAGGAAGTGCGGGATCCCCAGATTCAGCAGATAGCCCGAATAGCACAGGCCGATAATGCCGACAAACAGACACAGCCAGACGACCGGATAGAGCGCCACTACCCCGCTGAGGAACATCGGGGTCGCCACATAGCCGGCGAACACCATGCAGCGGTGCAGGCTGGGGCGCGATTCATAACGCCGCGCCATCCAGTGAATGACTTTCCCCATGGCCGCTACGCCCGCCAGCATCAGCAGGTAGAACGCCACGGCGGTATAAAGCGCGGTAAACATGTCGAGCCTGATGGCATGTCCCTCGCCGGAGAGCCAGCCCAACTGGGTGGTGCCGATAAAGGCGCAGACCACCGGGATAGCTGCCAAGAGCAACACGTGATGGGTGTATAGGTGCGAGACGCTTTCATTCTCGCTTTTGATCTGTTCGAACTCGGCGCTGGGATGCGCCAGAAGTCCCCAAACATGACTGACCATGAGACACCTCCTATCTCGCCGTAGGCCGCGATCGGCGAACGAATTTCACACCTCCGACGGACTGCTACCCGTGCGAGGATTGCGGCCACGGGGCTCTCTCCCCTGTACTAATTATAGTCTTTCGGCGAAAAAACGTGCGGAAAGCGCAACGCCGCAGCGCTTTGTCTTATACTCCCACCATAAAAACCAGGCTGAGAGGAAGGTCATGTCATCCGTAATCACCACCCGTCAGGCGGGGATCGTCGACGTCGACGCCGGGCGCAACGTCACCGTAATCGAGCCCTGCAATCTGTATGGCTGCCGGCTCGGCGACGATGTCTTCGTCGGCCCGTTCGTGGAGATCCAGCGCCACGTCAGCATCGGCGCGCGCAGTAAAATTCAGTCGCACAGCTTTATCTGCGAATACGTCACCCTCGGCGAAGCGTGCTTTATCGGCCACGGCGTCACCTTCGCCAACGATCTGTTCAAAGACGGCGCGCCCAACGCCGATCCGGCCAGTTGGGGGCGCACCTGCATCGGCGATCGGGTATCCATCGGCTCCGGCGCCACGATCCTGGCGGTGGAGATCTGCAGCGACGCGGTGATCGGCGCCGGGGCGGTGGTGACCCGTGACATCACCCGCAAGGGGATTTATGCCGGCAACCCGGCGCGCCTGCTGCGGGAGCTGCCGTAATGACCCCGGCCATCCGTATCGCGGCCATTGAGGCGCTGCCCGATGATTATCTGACGCGCGGCGATTTCAGCTTCACCATCGCCTGTTACGCTCTGCCGCAGTTCGACAGCCCGGTCGACAGCTGGCCAACCCGCCCGGTGGCGCCGTTTCGCAAGCGGTATCCGCTGGCGCCGTTCGCCAACGAAGACAGCGTGACCTTCCTGGCGTATCACCAGAATGACGCCGTTGGCCATATTACGCTGAGCAAAAACTGGAACGGTTACACCCTGATCGACGAGATCGCCGTCAGCGCTCATGCGCGCCGTCAGGGCATCGCCGGGGCGCTGCTGGACTGCGCCAAACGGTGGGCGCGGCAGCAGGAAACCTCAGGTATGATGCTCGAAACGCAGAACAACAATCTGGCGGCCTGCCGCTGCTACCAGCATTACGGGTTTATTCTCGGCGGCATCGATCGTTTGCTGTACCGCGCCGAGCCGGAGATCGCCGATCACGAAATCGCGCTGTTCTGGTATTTGCCGTTCAATAGCGAAATCGGTTACTGATTTATCGAACGTCATTGAGGCTATGTTTACTTTTTAACCCCTACCATCGGATGAGAACTGTTATCACTTACTCTGATAAGCCAGCGACACCCAGGGAGGGCCGTATGAACCAGAACAAGGCTGTTTTACTGATGTTAGCTATCGCCATGAGCGGATGCGCCGAGCGCCCCGCCGCCGTCGTCCCCGCAAGGCCGCCGACCGGCGTCACCGTTTCGCCGCCGGGCGTGCAGCCGGAGATGGACGCCAGCACCCGCAGCAAGCTGCGTGAGATCCTCGCACTGCGCGCCGGTTGGCCCGCCGCGCAGCCGCATGGCCGCAGCGTCGATTTGATTTCGCGCGAATTCCTCGGCACGCCCTATCTCGCCAACCGCCTGATCGGTGCGCAGAGCACGCCCGAGCAGTTGGTGATCGACTTCCGCGGGCTGGATTGCTTCACCTACATCGATTATGTGGAAGCGCTCAGCACCGCCCGCAGCGAGGCCGAGTTCGTTCAGCGTCTGGTGGACATTCGCTACGTCGACGGCAAAATCGCCTTCCCGCAGCGCAAACACTTCTTCACCGACTGGGCGCAGCGGCCGCACAAGGTGGCCGAAGACATCACCGCGCAGCTCAGCCCGCACGCCGTCACCCTCGTGAAAACCCTCAATCAAAAGGCGGACGGCGGCAGCTACCTGCCCGGTTTGCCCAACGTACAACGCAGCGTGACCTATATCCCCAGCGACAGCGTCGACGACAAGGTGCTGGCCCAGCTGCGCACCGGCGACTACATCGGCATTTACACCAACCTCGCCGGGCTGGACGTGACCCATACCGGCATCTTCGTGATGACCGACAACGGCCCGGTGCTGCGCAACGCCTCATCGCGCAAGGCCAACATGCGGGTGGTCGATTCGCCCTTTATGGATTACGTGATGGCCACGCCGGGCATCGTGGTGCTGCGTTCACTCAGCCGATAATCCCCCATCGCATAACGGCTATAAGCTATAGCCGTTTATGCTGAACGAGCGTTTGACTTCATCGGCGGTTCAGGCTTAGCTGTAAGAACAAAAACCAACTGATTTTATTGTTCTTTTCAGGGAGAGTTCGATGACCTTACGCTGGCGTATCACCCCTCTGGCGGCGGCCTTCGCCGCCGTATTGGCGCTGCAGGGCTGCGATCAAAAAACCGACCAAAACCATATCAAAGTCGGCGTCATCAACGGCGCGGAACAAGACGTGGCGGAAGTCGCCAGGCAGGTGGCGAAAGAGAAATACGGGCTGGACGTCGAGCTGGTCGGCTTCAGCGGTTCGCTGCTGCCGAACGACGCCACCGACAAAGGCGAACTGGACGCCAACGTGTTTCAGCACCGCCCGTTCCTCGAACAGCAAAACAAAGATCACGGCTATAAGCTGGTGGCAGTCGGCAATACCTTCGTCTTCCCGATGGCCGGCTACTCTAAAAAGATAAAATCGCTGAAAGAGTTGCCGGACGGCGCGGTGATCGCCATCCCGCTCGATCCGACCAACCTGGGGCGCGCCCTGCTGCTGCTGGAAAAAACCGGGCTGATTAGCCTGAAGCCTGGCAAAGGGTTGCTGCCTACCGCCCTGGACATCAGCGCCAACCCGCATCGTTATCAGATCATGGAGCTGGAAGGCGCGCAGCTGCCGCACGTGCTGGACGATCCGAAAGTCACCGTCGCCGTCATCAGCACCACCTACATCAACCAGACCGGCCTGTCGCCGACCAAAGACGGCATCTTCATCGAGGATAAAGACTCGCCGTACACCAACATCATCGTCACCCGCGAAGACAACAAGGACGCGCCAAACGTGCAGAACTTCATCAAGGCCTATGAGTCGGACGAAGTGGCCAAGGCCGCCGAGAAGATCTTCAACGGCGGTGCGGTGAAAGGCTGGTAATCACAGGCAAAGAGCCCCTTCCCGCTCATCATCGGGTTTTCTTATCTCACCATAAGAAAACCCGATTTACCCCGGCGGCGAGCGGCGCGCATAATGGCGTTTATCCGCTGATTTCCAAGGTAAACAGGCATTACCATGACGCTCTCCGCTCCCGTACTTAGCCTCCTTGACGCCACACCGGACGATATGGCCGCCGTGCTGCGCATTTACACCCACCACGTGCTGTACGGCGCGGCCTCGTTTGAAGAACAGCCGCCGACGCTGACGGAAATGCAGCTGCGCCTGAGCAAAGTGCGGGAAGCCGGGCTGCCCTGGCTGGTGGCGAAAAGCGAAGGCCGTATTGTCGGCTACTGCTATGCCACGCCGTATCGCCCCCGGCCGGCCTATCGCTTTACCGTGGAAGACTCGGTATATATCGCCGAAGGGCAACAGGGCAAAGGCGTCGGCAAGGCACTGCTGAGCGCGCTGATCGCCCGCTGCGAGCAAGGTCCCTGGCGCCAGATGCTGGCGATCGTCGGCGATTCCGCCGCCAACCGCGGCTCGCTGGCGCTGCACCAGTCACTCGGCTTCACCAGCGCAGGGACGTTAAAAGCGGTAGGGTTCAAGCTGGGGGAATGGCGCGACACGCAGATTATGCAGCGCGCGCTGGGCGCGGGCGACAATCGGCATCCTTGAAGGCATGGCGACGCACGATAGGGAGTTAGCGTCTATAGTGAAGAGTGATTTCATTGAGTTAGCGCCAACAGCGCGCCACCTGTAACCGGTAAGGGAGAATCAAATGAAAATTATTCTGTGGATAGTCGCCATCATCTTTATCGTGGGTTTGTTGACGATTACCGGCGTTCTCAAACTGATCTTTTAATCCATCTCATACGTCCCGCCCCTTCCGGGGCGAGACTTTTCATCATGCCTTGAAACGCGCGCGTACCGCGCCCAGCGCCGACACCGCCGCCAGCACCACGCCGCCGGCCACCAGCCCGAACGCCACGTTCAGCAGAGCCGGAACCACACCCTGCAAAAGATGGCCAAACGTCGGCACCACGGTGGTGTACGAGGCCCAGTCTTCGAACAGGTGATGCACCGGCGGCAAACCGTGGGTCAGAATACCGCCGCCGACCATAAACATGGCGACAGTGCCGACGATCGACAGCGTTTTCATCAGATAAGGCGCGGCGCGCACGATGCCGCTGCCGATGGCGCGCGCCAACGCGCTGCCTTTGCGGCTCAGATACAGCCCCAGATCGTCCAGCCTGACGATGCCGGCGACAATGCCGTACACGCCGAGCGTCATCACGACGGCGATGCCGCACAAGACGATCACCTGCTGGCTGAAGGTGGCGCCGGCGACCGTGCCCAGCGTGATGGCGATAATCTCGGCGGAGAGCACGAAATCGGTGCGTATCGCCCCTTTCACCTTGCGCTTCTCATAGGCCGCGGCGTCCTCATTGGCGCCGGGCCCGTCCGATTTTTCCTCCTGCGCCGCCTTGCCGTGGCTCAGGCTGTGAAACACCTTTTCGAACCCTTCGTAACACAGGTAGGCGCCGCCCACCATCAGCAGCGGCGTAATCGCCCAGGGCGCGAAGGCGCTGATCAGCAGCGCCAGCGGCACCAGGATCGCCTTGTTGATCAACGAGCCTTTGGCGACGCTCCACACCACGGGCAGTTCGCGATCGGCTTTAACGCCGGTGACCTGCTGCGCGTTAAGCGCCAGATCGTCCCCCAGCACCCCGGCGGTTTTTTTCGCCGCCATCTTGCTCATTAAAGAGACGTCGTCCAGCAACGAGGCGATGTCGTCGATGAGGGTAAGTAAGCTACTTCCTGCCAAAATGATTCATCCTTTTCATATTCACGGGCCATTCTATGTTTAGCATAGCGGTAAAGCATCATGAAAGGATATGGGAGGATCTCGGAAAATGCCGGGCGCGCGATTGCCGCCCGGCGCCGGCGTTAAGCCCCCTCGCCCGCCAGCCCCTCATCGGATCCAATAGCGAACGCACGCGTGATATGTTGAAGGACAAAACGATGGGCATCAAAGACGCACGATAAATGCGTACTGCCCTCAAGCAAGCCAAAGGCAACATGCACGTTGCCGTGCCGTTCGACGAAGCGCTGCAAGGATTGCGCACTGAACAACTCGTCCTGCGCTGCCGCCAGCAGCAAGGTCGGCAATCGCAACGCCGCCAGTTGCTTGGCCGGGGCGCGCGGCGTCAACGCATTAGCCATATTGACGCTGTATTGGCAGACAAAATCGGGGGCGGCGGCCAGCACCGCCGGGGGAAAATTCAGGCTGACCGCCCGAGCGTGCCCAAACCACCGCCCGCCGCTGAGCGCATTGGCGACAAACGGCCATTGGCGCACCTGGGCAAAACGGGCCGTCGCCGCCAGATCGCGGGCCATCCCGGAAAATGGCCCCAGCTCGGGCGCCAGCAGGATCAGGCTGTCCGCCTGCTGCTCGCCAGGATAGCGGGTCAAATAGTTGAGCAACATCCCGGCGCCGCTGGAATGGCCCAGCAGGTGCCTGCGCGCCAACGGAAAACGGCGGCGCATTTCCGCCAGGATGACATCGACATCGCGCCAAATACGCTCAGGCCGCTCAACCGTTCCCCTCTCTCCCGTGGAATCGCCATGTCCGCGGATATCCACCAGGCACACCGCGAGCGTCGGCTCGGCGGCCAACTGGCGCGCAAGAACGTCATACCCGGCGGCGCTGTTAACCCCGCCGCCGTGATAAACCACGATCACGTGTTCACTCTCGGCAGTGTGCCGATACAGACGATAGCTCAATCCCTCAACGCGACCGGACAGCATGTCCGCATGCCCGCCCGGCCACTCGCCGTAAGACTTCGCTTGCTCAACATAGCGGTCAAAATCAATCAAAGCGCACCTTTCCATGACGTTGTCGGCATTTCCTACGGCAAAATTCCCCGCCCTCATGATGATAAGCATATGAAATAACAGCAGGAACTACCATGCCTTTTACACGCTGAGCCCTTAGTATCAGGGCAGATCGCCCGCCGGCACATTGAGCTGCCAAGAAAGGCCGAAACGATCGTTGAGCCAACCGAAACGGGCGCTGAAGCCGTAGTCATCGAGCGGCATCAGCACCTTGCCGCCCTCCGCCAGCCGGTGGAACGCCCGCTCCAACGCTTCTTCGTTAGGCAGGTTGATGAACAGCGACACCGCCGGGGTAAAGCTGAAGTCATGGCTGATCGAGCTATCGGTAAACACCAGGTTCTGCCGATCAAAATCGATGGACGCATGCTTGATCAACCGCCGGCCGTCCGGCGTCGGGTCGTAATGCTGCACCTGCATGAGCCGAAAACGCTCGAACACCTGGCTGTAGAGATCGATCGCCTGCTGCGCCTCTCCCTGGAACATGACAAAGGTCGAAACCTGACTCATAACATCCCCTCCGGCAAACGTTGTGGTATTAATGGAGGATAGCGGATTACCGTTGAAGCGGCGGAAAGGAGCAACCATGAGCATCATTCATCGCCTGGCGCAGCCGGACGATCTCAACGGCCTGTTAGCCTTGTATCGCGAGCTGCGCCCGCAGGACGCGCCGCTGCGCGCCGACGACGCGCGCCGCACCCTGCAACGCCTGCTGGACGATCCGGCGATCCGCCTGGTGGTGGCGGCGGACGAGAAACAGCCGATCGCCACCTGCATGCTGGCGCTGATCCCGGGGCTGGCGCATCAGGCGCAACCGTTCGGCGTCATCGAACACGTGGTGACGGCGGAGCCCTACCGCGGCCACGGCGTAGCGCTCGCCATGATTGAATACACGCTGCAGCTGGCCTGGCGTAAAGGCTGTTACAAGGTGATGCTGCTGTCGGGACAGCAACGCACCGGCGCGCACCAGCTTTATCTCAAAGCGGGTTTCGACGGCGATCGCGAGCGGGGATTTGTCATCAGGCGGCCCGAGGGCCGATAGCGGCCTGCAGCAAACGGGCAGGCCGCCAGGCGGGTTATTCGCTGTCGTTTTTCGCCAGACGGGCGTCTTTTTGGCGGCGATAGTCACGGGCGGCGGCCGGGATCGGCGTCACCTTGCCGGTTTCAATCCAGCTGCGCAGCCGGTTGGCGTCGGCGAAGTGGGTATATTTGCCGAAGGCGTCCAGCACCACCAGCGACACCGAGCGGTTGCCGATCACGGTGCGCATCGCCAGGCAGTGGCCCGCCTGGTTGGTGAAGCCGGTCTTGGTCAGCTGAATGTTCCATTTCGGGTTGTACACCAGGTGGTTGGTGTTGCGGAACGGCAGCGTGTAGTTCGGATCCTTGAAGCTGGCCATGCGTTCGGTGGTGGTGCTGAGCTGGCCGATCAACGGGTATTGCTTGGTGGCGATCAGCAGCTTGGTCAGATCGCGCGCCGTCGATACGTTATGAATAGAGAGCCCGGTCGGTTCCACGTAATGGGTGTTGGTCATGCCAAGCGCCCTGGCCTTGGCGTTCATCGCTTTGATGAAGGCGTTGTAGCCCCCCGGATAGTGGTGCGCCAGGCTGGCGGCCGCGCGGTTTTCCGACGACATCAGCGCCAGCAGCAGCATATCCTTGCGGCTGATTTCGCTGTTCAGCCGCACCCGTGAATACACCCCTTTCATCTCCGGCGTCTGGCGGATGTCCACCGCCAGCATCTCATCGAGCGGCAGGTGCGCGTCCAACGTGACCATGGCGGTCATCAGCTTGGTGATCGAGGCGATCGGCACCACTTCATCCGGGTTGCGCGCATACATCACCTTATGGGTTTGCATATCGACGACCATCGCGCTGCCGGAGGCCAGCTCAGGCTGGGTGGCGTGCACGGCGGCAGCGTTGTCGCTGGCCAGCACGCGCGGCGCAAAGCCTGCGCCCGCCTGCAAAGCGAGCAGGGTCAGAACCAAAACACGTATTTTCACAGGCATTACTCTGAAATGGGGGCTTGAACTCAGCGAATTATATGTGAGGGTTCAGCGCTTGGCACTGGGATTGTATGGCGGATTTGTGACAAATTCTGTCGGCCGAAAAACGACGCAGCCCGCGGGCGCTCTGGGATGAACGCCCGCGTAGAAAAAGTTACAGCGCCGGCTGCCAGGCCGACTGCGGCAGCAGGTACAGCCCCGGCGTTTGCCGCGCTCCCGCGCCGACGATATGGCCGATGCCGGCCGCCATCACCGCCAGCGTGACGTCGAAGGCGTTGAGGCTGTCGCCGTAGCCGGCGGTCAGGTTGAACATCGACCCGTTGGCCAGCAAATAGACCGTCTTTTCATTCAGTTGGTAAGCATTCACATAAGGCATCGGCTCGTGGTGCGGCAAGCCCTTGAGGAAGCCGACGTCGATCTCTTCCGCCACGTGGCCGACGTTGAGGATAAACACGCCGTCCTGCGCCTGTTGCAGATGCTGCGCCGAAAGCACGTTTTTCGCGCCGGTCGCGGTGGCGATCACGTCCGCCTGCGCGACCCCGCTCGCCAGATCCACCACCTGCCAGCCGTCATAACGCGCCTGCAGCGCGCGCGCCGGATCGATTTCCGCCACCATCACCTGGCCGCCGTAGGCTCTGGCCGCGGCCGCCGTCCCCTGCCCGACCAGGCCGTAACCGATCACCAGCACACGCTTTTCATGCAGCGTCAAGTGGGTGGTCTGGAAGAAAGTGTGCCAGGCGGTCAGCCCAACCATATGCCGATTGTGCAGCCCCTCTTTCACCGGCAGATCGTCCCAGTTGAAGATCGGGTAGCGCGGCGCCACGCCGTTCAACCGGTTGATGCCCGAGCCGGTGGCCTCCAGCCCGGCGACGATCTGCGGGCCGTTCGGCGATTGGTGCAAACGGGTGGTCAAATCCGCTCCCATTTCGCACAAATGAGTCGGCCGCCAGGCCAGCGCGCGGTCGAAGGATTCCGACCATTCGCCGGCGCTCATGTCACGCCAGGCATAGGCCTGCGCGCCTCGCCGCTCCAGCCAGCTCACCACATCGTCCTGCACCGTAGTGGGATTGCAGGTGGTCAGGAAGATCGCCGCGCCCTTGTCCAGCAGGCCGGCCACCAGCGGCGCCATTTTCAGATCCAGGTGCATGTTGCACGCCAGCCGCACCCCGTGCAGGTCCGGCAACGCCGCCACCGCGGCTCGGGTGCGCGGCATATGACGCGTCGCCCAGCTCAATTCGCTCTCAAAATCCTGATACATCCGTTGCTCCTCTGGTGTGCCCCGCCGCCAGGCGTGGCAAAAAATTATCCCGCGCGGCCGAGCCGGCGGATCGCCTGCGGCGACAGGCCAAAGACGCGGATAAACGCCCGTCTCATGCGCTCCGGATCGCTGAATCCCACCGAACGGGCGATCGCCTCCAGCGGCTCGGCGCTCTCTTCAATGCGTACCCTGGCCGCCTCCACCCGCAGCTGTTCGATCACCTTGGCCGGCGTCTGCCCGGTTTCGGCGCGGAACAGCCGACCGAACTGCCGCTCGCTCAGGCAGGCGGCGTCGGCCAGATCCGCCACCGACAGCGGCAGGTGCAAATGTTCGCGCGCGTACGACAGCGCAGCGCGCATGCGATCCGACGACGGGTTCAACGCCAGCAACAGCGAATACTGCGACTGCCCGCCGGGACGACGGTGATAGACCACCAGCTGCCGCGCCACGGCCGCCGCCAGGGTGGCGCCCAGATCGTCCTCGATCAGCGCCAACGCCAGATCGATGCCGGCGCTGATGCCGGCCGACGTCCAGATATCACCATCGCGAATGAAAATGCGGTTGCTGTCGACGCGAATGCGCGGATAACTCTGCTGCAGCCGCGCCGCATGATACCAGTGGGTGGTGGCGCGTTTGCCGTCCAGCAGCCCGCAGGCCGCCAGAATAAACGCCCCGGTGCACACACTGGCGATACGCCGCGCTCGTCGGCTTTGGTTGGCCAGGAACGCCGCCAGCGCCGGTGACTGCGCCGCCATCACGTTGCCGCTGCCGCCGGCCACCACCAACGTATCGAAACGCTCGTCGCCGCACGGTTGCGTGGCGATTTCCACCCCGGCCGAGCTGGCGACCATGCCGCCCTGCGGCGAGATCGCCACGCAGCGGTAGGCCGGCGGATCGGTAAACTGACTGACGTTATCGAACGCCGCCAGCGGGCCGGCAAAGTCCAGCAGGTTGAAACCGGGAAAAACCACAAAACCGATCGTTTTCATGATGGCGCTTTTTGAGGGTTATCTGTCATATCAGCCAAATACAGGGCGGCTATTATGGCCCAGGTCCAACGATAAAAATGAGGCGAATGTCATGTCTGAACCACTCGTGATTGTATTTCCCATCTATCAAGGCGTCACCCAACTCGACTTCACTGGCCCCTTGCAGTTCCTGCGCCGCATGCCGGGCGCGGAAATCATCGTCGCCTCGGTAGACGGCGCGGATGTCGAGTCGGAAGGCTTGCACTTCACCCAGTTGCGCCCGCTGCCGGAGATCGCGCGCTGCGACGTGCTGTGCGTGCCGGGCGGCAGCGGCTGCACCCAGGCGCTGCAGGATAAAGCGTTCATGCAGCAAATCCGGCGGCTGGGGGCCGATGCCCGCTACCTGACCTCGGTATGCACCGGTTCGCTGATCCTGGCCGCCGCCGGTCTGCTGGCGGGCAAACGCGCCGCCTGCCACTGGTCGATGCGCGACAGCCTGAAGCTGTTCGGCGCCATACCCAGCGCTGCTCGCGTAGAACGCGACGGCAATGTGATCAGCGGCGGCGGCGTCACCGCCGGCATCGACTTTGCGCTGGCGCTGATCGCCGAACTGCACGGTGAAGACACCGCCCAAATGATCCAGCTTTATCTGGAATACGCCCCGGCGCCGCCGTTCGAGGGCGGCACGCCGGAACTGGCCCCGCCGCACATTTACGCCAGGGTACAGGCACAAATGGCGGAAAGCCTGGCGCGGCGCAGAGCGTTGGTGGCCCAAATCGCCCAAGACTAGCGATCGGGCGTATACTTGCCCTTATGCGTCAGCCACATAAGGAGCAAGGAATGACCGATTTGGCCCACTACATTACGGACTACGGTTACTGGGCGTTGTTTATCGGCTGCCTGGCGGAAGGGGAAACCATCACGCTGCTGGGCGGCATCGCCGCCCATGAAGGCTTACTGCACTGGCCGTGGGTGATCGCGGTGGTGGCGCTGGGCGGCATGAT
>NZ_JVEL01000368.1:0-370 GCF_001076875.1 Serratia sp. 506_PEND | reverse complement strand
CGTTATTGCAGCAGCAGTTTCTGCCGGCTGTGCTGGCGGGGCTGGCACAGGACCTGCAGCAGGCCCCTCCTGCCAGTGAAGAAAAAATGTCGGTACTGCGCGTGATGCGCATGACGGAAGATGCATCGGGGCGCAGCATTCCGCTGGTGGAGCAGTACATGGCCGGGCGCTGGCAAAAAGCGTTTCCGGAACAGGGGCAAATCCAACAACAGCTGATGCAGCATCTGGATTATGCCCTCAGACATACCGACTGGCATAAAGCACGGGTACAAAAAGACCCGGACGCCATTGCTGCCTGGAAGCCTTTTGCACAACCTGTCGCCGACGCGCAGCAGGAACTGAGCCGTCTGCCGTTATATCAGCGGGTGTA
>NZ_JVEL01000367.1:0-1674 GCF_001076875.1 Serratia sp. 506_PEND | reverse complement strand
GCATCGGTTATGATGGCAAGGCTACCGGCCACGGCTTCAGGCACACCATGAGTACTATTTTGCATGAGCAGGGGTTTAACTCGGCATGGATCGAAATGCAGCTTGCTCACGTGGATAAGAACAGTATCCGCGGAACTTACAATCATGCCCAATACCTTGATAACCGACGTGAAATGATGCAATGGTACGCAGACTACATTGACAATCTTGCTACCGGCACAGCAAAGAAAATAGCGTAATACCTGGATGCTCAACCTTCGCGGTTGGGCGTTCGCCATTCCATAGCTGCACTTTAACTTCCCCTCAAATATCCCCCCTGTACTTCACTTTAAATAAGCCTTGATTTTATTTAATCAGAAACCTGATGTGAGCAATTCTCTGTATCGGGCCGTGCAGTAATTTCTCGACGCTTATTTCCTGAATCTTGTGTAGCAATTCGCATTTACTCATCCTATACAGGAAACAGACCAGATGAAAAAATTTCTCATCTTTGTCTTACTGGCAGCGCTGCCTTTTCTCATTGAGCGCCTGCTGGCACTGATTCATCTCATCGTACTCTCAGTTCTGACTCAATAATCGCCCTTCGCGCCTCTGACAACGCAGGACGGCTCAATCTCAATTCACATTTGACTCAACTAAGGTGCAACATGCGCATTTATATCGACGATGGTTCGACCCATATCAAAATGCTGTGGGAGCAGTACGGCAGGACCTTTACTCACCTCAGTCCCAATAGCTTCAGACGAGGATGGTCAGCCACGTTTGGCAGCAGTAAACCGTTTAACTACACAGCCAGCAATGAGAAGTATTCGTTCGACCTTATTTCCCCCGATTCCCTCACAACCAGCAATATCGAATGGCAGTACAGCCCGCTCAATGCCGTCGCTGTACATCATGCCTTACTGACCAGCGGCCTTACGCCGCAGTGCGTGGATATCGTGGTGACGCTGCCGCTGGCGGAGTTCTATGACGAAGACGCGCAGTACCGATTGGATAACATTGAGCGCAAGAAACAGAGCCTGTTACAATCTGTGGAACTGAATAACGGTCACGTCTTTACCATCACCCGCGTTACCGTACGCCCGGAGTCCATTCCTGCCGGGATTGCGCTGTGCGATCAACTCTCGTCCTCTAACTCAGTGCTGATTGTTGATCTCGGGGGAACAACGCTGGATATCTCGCAGGTGGCAGGCCAGATGTCTTCGGTGTCGCGTATCTGTGGCGATCCGGCATTAGGTGTATCACTGGTGACCGACGAGGTACAGCAGGCGTTACGCAAAGCCGGTATGGCACTATCCCGTTACAATGTGGAGCGATTGATTATCAAGCGCTTCGACGATACGTACCTGGCGAACAATATCAACGACCCGCGTGCTATCGATGGCATAAAGCAGGCAATCCACAGCGGTATCGCGCGTTACCAGACGCGGGTGCTGGAAACAATAGATCGCTTTAAAGGTTATACCCACGTCGCGGTGGTTGGCGGTGGAGCCTGTCTGCTGGCGGATGCCATTCGTACTCACGTTAACCTGCGCGAAGACCGTTTCTTTGTGGCACAAGAGCCGCAGTTTGCACTGGTACATGGCCTAAGAGCCCTTGGCTAACGGAGGTGGCAATGACTCGCAGAAAGGTACTGATTTATCGTAAGCACGCGGTGAACTCACATTGTTAATC
>NZ_JVEL01000366.1:0-1153 GCF_001076875.1 Serratia sp. 506_PEND | reverse complement strand
AAACCGAATTACAAGCACATCGCCTCCATAATGCTCCGCATTGGGGAAGGATGAGAAGCTTCGACCAAGGTTCGAGTCTCACACAGTGAGACAACGCGCTTCAGCGCGGCCCGCAGGGTGAGTCGCGCAGCGACGAATCATCCTTCCCCCACCACCATCTCTTGCAGAAAATCCCAAAACCGAATTACAAGCACATTGCAACCAATGTCCTAGCCTCAATAAAACTCAAGTTATCTCCCCTTATTAACCGCTTTCATCCAGCAGTTTTGTTCCTCTCTCCCAGCCGTAACTTGAACTCCGGCCGACAATTCGCTATACCACTGGCTTCTTTAGTGCAGTAAGGAACAGGTGGATGCGAAACAATATTTGCGTTTTTTGTGGCGCCAGCGAAGGCGTCAATCCCGCTTATGCCGAGCAGGCTCGTCAACTGGGGCAACTGCTGGCCGCACAGGGGCGCCGTTTAATCTACGGCGGCGGCAAAAAAGGATTGATGGGGATCGTGGCGGACGCGGTGTTGGCCGCAGGCGGTGAAGCGGTCGGCATTATCCCCGAGCGCCTGGTTGAAGCGGAAACGGCGCATCGTGGCCTGACTGAACTGGAAGTAGTGCCAGACATGCATACGCGCAAAGCCCGTATGGCGGCGCTGGCGGACAGTTTTATCGCCCTGCCCGGCGGCATCGGCACGCTGGAAGAGCTGTTTGAAATCTGGACCTGGGGGCAAATCGGCTATCACAACAAGCCGGTCGGCCTGCTGAACGTCAACGGATTCTACCGCCCGCTGAGCCAGTTCCTCGAGCACGTCGCCGATCAGGGCTTTATGCGTCACGACTATCTCGGCACCCTGCACATCAGCGAATCGGCACAGACGCTGCTGCAACAGTTTGACGACTATCAACCTAAAAATTACGACCGCTGGGCGAAATAAACCTGCTGCGCAGTCAGCGGTCCCGCCGCTGTCTGCGTTACATTTCCCGCCAAACTCTGCTACTATCACAGCACATTTTTCTCGTGAAAACGGCACCGCTCATGAAGTTTGTCTCTTTTAATATCAATGGACTGCGCGCGCGTCCGCATCAGCTGGCGGCAATTATCGAACAGCACCAGCCCGACGTGATCGGTCTGCAGGAAACCAAAGTTCACGATGACATGTTCC
>NZ_JVEL01000365.1:0-11606 GCF_001076875.1 Serratia sp. 506_PEND | reverse complement strand
GGCTTCAGTACCCGCCACCCGCTGCTGCACAATGAAATCCTCGCCATCCAGGCGTGGCTGGCGGTGCGGGCAACGATGAAGGGCGCGCAGAGCGACTGGCTGTTCCTGTCGCGCCAGGGCGGACCGCTGACGCGCCAGCGTATCTACCAGGTCATCAGCGACCTGGGGCGGGCGGCGGCCATCGTGGTCGACCCGCACCCGCACATGCTGCGCCACGCCTGCGGGTTTGCGCTGGCGGACCGGGGGGTGGACACGCGGCTGATACAGGACTACCTGGGGCACCGCAACATCCGCCACACGGTGCGGTACACCGCCAGCAATGCGGCGCGTTTTCGGGATGTGTGGCAGTTACGGGAAGGGCGAGAAGTTTTACAGTTAGGACCAAACTGTCAAACAGTGTAAATGCCGATGTAACCCGCCGCCAGTTTTTTCAGGCCGGCGCCCCGCCCCAGAGTGTATCGTTTTGTAAAACCTCAATATTCTTCGCGAACACCCCCTTGCAACAATTCAGACCTTTCTTATTTCTTTTAACAACTTAGGTTGGATTTCCGATTATTACAATTGGACACATGCCGCCCTGTCGCGTCCCTGCTTTTTCTTTTCCACAGGTTCTGCTTCCCGTTACGTTATGGCGGCATTTTTTCCTGTCAACCGCTAAACAACCGGTGGATTGCACTGGTTTGTAACCACATTTGTCAAAATGGTCCTAAATGTCAAACCGAATGGACATCAGATTCTGTCAGGTTGATGTGTCCGAACTAACTACAGTGTGTGGATTCTCTACAATTTTAAAAGAAAGAGGTTTGTACAAATGAAAAGCATTTTTAAATTAGCGGCGTTATCACTGGCTGTTATCGGTGGTGTGAATATGGCTCATGCATCGCCATCTACGACGGTGACCGTGAGTGGTAGCGTGAGTGCTGTGACCTGTGACCTGGGTGTGGATGCTAACAAAATCGATCTGGGTGTAGCTTCCCCAGCCGACTTCGACTCGGGGGCGGGGAAGCTTCACATTCAAACCCAGCAGGCCTTCAGCGTCCTGACCAGTCACTGTGCGGGGGTGCCTATCGCGACGACGGGTCAGGCGGCAATTAAAATTACGGCGCCAACCACGTCGTCGGGTACACAGTACTTCGCAGACGGTCCAAGCCCTGACTTTGCCATTGGTCTCTATACCGGGACGGATCCCACTAAATTGATTCATAATAGCGACCTCGTCCAGATTGTGAAAGCCGGCGCGCCATTAGCTGATATTAATAACGTATCAACGCAATTTCATGTCGGTCTGCTTAACGCATCTGTAGGCAAACCCAAACCGGGGAGCGTGACTGCGCCCATCACCTTTACGTTCGTTTATAACTAATTAGGTGCTTATTGGCGATATGGATACCCATATCGCCATCATGTTCGTATTCACTGTCCTGTTTCGGACTTAATCAGCTAAGCAGAGAATATAATATGATGTCAGACGCGATGATGAAGAAAATACTTATCGTCTCGGTTTTTGTTGGAACAGGGGTTCTTGCCCGGCCGGTGTTGGCCGACGGCGTGGGGATTAATGCACTACGTATCATCTATCCGGCAAAGAGTCACGGTGTTGCAACGACAGTGCGTAACACGACGAAAGATGATGATTACCTTACCCAGGTCACGGTGTCCTCGGGCATGGATGGCGGAGACGCGCCTTTTATTACGACACCGCCTATTTTCCGCCTGGCCGCAAAAAGTGAAAACCGGGTACGAATTATCAAAACCGGGGGGAACTTACCTTCCGATCGTGAATCCCTGTTCTGGTTCACGATGAAGGCCATCCCTGTCAGCTCGGACGGCAATACGGTTGACGGAAAAGTAAATGGCGCGGTTCAGATTGGATTAGGCAACATGATAAAACTTTTTTATCGGCCGGACGGTTTACCCGTGCCGCCTGAAAAAGGGTTTTGCATGTTGACGTTCAAGCAGACCTCTGCAGGGATCGACATCACGAATAACTCCCCTTATTTTGTGAGTTTTGCTTCCTTCAACGTTGGCGGAAAGGAACGCATGTCACAGACGCAGCCAGTGAAAATGGTGGCGCCATTATCGCATGAGGAGATGAAGGTAAAAGGCGTGCATGCGCCAGCCAGCATCGATTGGGCAGCGATTACCGATTACGGTGGCACAGTTAATTGCAAGGGAAGTCTCCTGTGACGACACAGACGCCCACCTGGTTGACACAGAAGATACTCGCTGTGGCGGTGATATTTCTTTCTTTCGGGGCCACGCATGACGCCATGGCCGCTTATACGCCAGGAAAATTATCGCTAAGTATGATCCTTGAAATGGCAACCTGTGATGTTGCCGTGGCAACCTCACCGACCCTCGTGTTCCCAACGTTATCCTCGACGGATTTGGCCGAAGAAGCGGGGCATGTGAGTGCAGGCGGAAATCAGAAAATCACGCTGAACATAAGAAATTGCCCGTCGTCGGCGCAAAAGGCGGGGGCAACGCCGGCAGTAAAACTTCTGGGTGTTACTGATGCAACGTCTAATGACCGAATTTTTCGGGATTACTCATCGACAGCGGTTGGCAATATTGGGTTTGGTGTTCGTTATCTTATGCCCGGCACGGAGAATGTTGATACCTCCCGCGGGAAGGATGGCGGATATTTAACCAACGGTGATTTTATTGATTTGGCCTCTGTCGGTAAGGCCGCCACTGACCAGGACGTCAGTTTTTTTGTCGATGTTGTTCATAAACCCATTGGCGAGTCTATATCTTCCGGCATATTAAAAGCAACGCTGAATTTCATCATTACCTTTCATTAATAAGCGTGCCGTCTGGTTTTAATCACATTATTAGGGCTGAAGAATGAGGCTGACCTGGGTAAAGAACGGTGTTGCATTTGGAATACAGGGGCTGTTATTCCTCGCGCCTCCTTTCGTTCAGGCGGGAGGAATAAGTGCGGATAAGACAAGGGTGGTTTTTTATTCCGGTTCGAAAGGCGAGTCTCTTGGCGTGAAAAATACGACAAACCATTCCTGGTTAGTTCAGGCCAGTGTGCAGGACGATGAAGGAGAGCCGGATAATACGATGTTTATCACCCCCCCCTTGTTCCGACTGGAGTCGAATGGGGCGAATTTCTTGCGCATTATTCATGCGGGGGGCAATAACGTAACGGAACGCGAGTTATTGAGATATGTGTATATAAAAGCCATTCCGTCATCCGAGCCGATTGATAATGTGGCGTCTCAGTTTGCTGTCGGGGTGGGTATGAGAATCAAGATGTTTTTGCGGCCGGCGTTGATGGCACGTCCAGGGGAAAAAACCTGGAAAGGCATTAGATGGTATAACGATAAGCATACAATATCTGGGTGTAATACCACCCCCTATTATGTGTCATTCAACCGTTTGACTTTTGATGACAGTCCGATGGACCTGAACACGGTTCCATCAATGTTACCTCCCTTCAAATGTGAGACGTATTCAGGACAGGGTTGGGTCAAAAACGTGCACTGGTCACTCATCGATGATTATGGCGGTGACACAGGGTGGTTTGAGGGAAGGGTGACTGAGCGATAACGCGTTAAATTCCTCAGGCCATGATTAATGCAGACATCCAGGGGGCGCGTATGGCGCTCAGTAACGATAAAATGAATACAATAAACAGGTTTTATGTGCGTCATGTCGTGATGTTATTTTTTTGCATGTTGCTCCCTGCGACGCTGTTAGCCGATGAGCGACAGGACGGGTTGCGATTTTCACCCATGGTTCTGAATTATAGCCAGGCTGATAACCCATCCGGGAAAAGCGTGACAATCTCCAATCATTCTCAACACGTTTTTTTGTTGAAAGGCAGTATTCGGGCGATGGAGGCGGAAACGGGACGAAACCGAAAAACAGAGGCCTTATCGTCGGATCTGGTCATTCTTCCCCCGTTATCCCGTTTGGAGGCCGGCGGGGAGTATACTTTTCGCATTCGAACCGTCGGGAATAATCTGCCCAAAGACAGAGAGTCTGCTTATATTGTTTCCATTACAGCCATCCCCGGAATAACCGCGCAGGGCACCCCCCCGGCGACAGGGACGCTGCAGATTGCGGTGAGAATGAATATACGCCTCTTTTATCGCCCAACGGGTATCCCGGCACGGAATAACAGTGACGTGGTGAAAAAGTTACGTTTTTACGGTAACGGGGACAGGCTATCCGTCGACAATCCAACGCCTTATTTTATTCATCTTAATAACGTGAGCATCAATGGAAAGAATGTCGGACAGGACATCATGGATGGGTTTGTTTCGCCTAAATCAACACGAGATTTCCCGGTAAAAATAACTGCGGAAGGGCAAATTTCATGGGTGTTCGGCCAAGAGAAAAACGTCCATCAGGCAACGATAACTCACCGTCAATAAATATTGAAATATACAGCCAGGGTAATTAATCAATGACGCGACTCCACGGTAGCAATTCCCTTTGCAAGGAATTACGTTTCAGACCCATCGCAATGTGGCTTAGTGGTCTGTTGATATTTGGTCATCACGCCGAGGCGAGAGAGTATTTCAATCCCGCGTTTCTTGGCAAAGATGCCGGGGTTGATTTGTCTGCCTTTGAACGGCTGGGGTATATTCCGCCGGGCCGGTATCCGGTCGATATTTATATGAATAAAAACAAGGTGGAGACCCGGTCATTAAATTTCAGGGAGCATCAGGGTAATACTGTTCCTGAACTTACGCTTTCTCAGCTGAATGACTGGGGGGTTAATGTGAAAGGTATCGCGGCGATACAGGGCAAGCCAATGGATACGGTTGTGTCAGACCTGCCCGCGTTGATCCCCCAGTCTGCAGTAACGTTTGACTTCTCTCATTTGCGGCTTGACGTGAGTATTCCCCAGGCGTCAATGCAACCCAGTGTCCGTGACAGAGTGGATCCTTCTTTATGGGATGAGGGGATCCCCGTATTGCTCATGAATTATAACGTCAATGGGTCTAAAGGGGTTTACGACAATCTCTCTGGGAGGTCGAATACCCAAAACCTGTTTGCAACGTTTCGTAATGGTATTAATGCCGGCCCCTGGCGTTTACGCAGCACGCAAACGTACACCTGGACTCATACGCATTATGGTAATGGCGTTTCTGATGACGCCTCGAGACGACAGTGGCATGCCTCGGACACGTATCTGCAACGTGATGTTCAGTTCCTCCGGGGGGAGTTAACGGCCGGGGAGTCCAGCACCGGAGGGGAGGTTTTCGACGGTATCCCGTTTCGTGGGGTTCAGTTGGTTTCCGATAATGCGATGTTGCCTGACAGTATGCAGGGCTATGCGCCGGTGATAACCGGTACCGCGAATTCCAATGCCCTGGTCACTGTGACACAGAACGGGTATACCGTTTATCAGACCACGGTCGCTCCTGGCCCTTTCCGTATTACGGATATGTATGCCGCAGGGAACTCAGGGGACCTGACGGTGACGGTCAGGGAGGCTGATGGAACCACTCACGTGTCAAGGCAGGCCTATTCCACCCTCCCTATCATGCAACGATCGGGGGGAGCCCGTTATGAAGTCACCCTGGGACAATACTACGGCGGGAATGTGACGGATGGGGCGCGTTCATCAACGTTTGGTATGGCGACGCTGGTATATGGCTTACCCCATAATGTCACCGCCTATGGTGGGGGATTGCTCGCAAGCCACTATCAGTCCGCCGTCGTCGGGACCGGCGTATCCCTGGGGGTCATCGGCGCGATGTCGATGGATGTGACCCTGTCTCGGGCACAACTCCCCGGCATGGGGGCCCATACTGATGCATGGAAGACGGGGCAATCGTATCGGGTGCGTTTTTCAAAAGATCTGATGGCGACCGGGACAGGGATAGACCTGGCGGCTTACCGGTATTCTACCCAGGATTACTATAGCTTTAGCGATATCAACAGTATGGGATACCCCCTGAGCGACGGTCAGGTTCCCTGGGCATTAGGCCGACGTCGCAGCACCATGCAGGTGAATCTTCGACAGTCAGTGGGGCGACTCGGCAGCCTTTACCTCAGTGCGTCACAGACACGGTACTGGGAGGGGGGGCGAACGGATACGAACCTGAGCTCAGGGTATAACATGATGATTAAAGGTGTCTCTGTGGGGCTGAATTACAGTATCGACCGGATAAAAAAATTCGGTGAATACCCGCAGAACCGTCAGCTTTCGCTGAATATGCAGATCCCCTTCAGTCTATTCGGACCGCAGCAGGCATTACAGAATATCAATGCCAGTTATGGCATGACCCATGACGGTCAGGGACGGGTAAACCAGACGACAGGCGTTAACGGGATCTTGCTCGACAACAGGTTAAGTTGGGGGGCGCAGCAGTCCTGGGGGAATGCCAACCAGCAGCCGGCCAGCTCTTTTTATCTGGGTTATCAGGGCAGTAACGGTAACGCCAGCGTGGGATACAGTCAGTCGGGGACGTACAAAAACTATAATTACGGCGTATCAGGAGGGGTATTGGTGCATCAGCATGGCGTGACCCTGGCCCGCAATTTGAGTGATGGCGCTGTACTGGTGCGGGCGCCTGGGGTCAGCGGGGCGACCGTCAGCAACGGAATACAGACCGATTGGCGAGGCTACGCTGTCGTCCCGGCAGTAACGCCTTACCGCAGGAACAGCATATCCATTGACCCATCCACGTTACCCGATGGCGCTGACATTGAGCAGACCAGCCAGTCGTTATATCCCACCCGCGGGGCGGTGGTGATGGCCGATTATCATGTCCGCATTGGGGGGCAATTGCTGATGACCCTGTTGCGTAATGGTCTGCCGCTTCCCTTCGGGGCAACCGTATCGCTGGTCGGCAGTGATATTCAGGCGACGGGAATTATTGGTGATGGTGGGAGGGTGTATCTGACCGGGATGCCGCCAAAGGGGCGTCTTCAGGCAAAATGGGGCAATACCCCAGAGCAGCAATGCCGGGCCTCATATCACGTGCGTGACAACGCATCTGCACTGACACAGTTGACGGCACAATGCCAGTAATGTTGGGGAGACGGAGGAACGTATGAAAGCAAACCGTGCAGGTTTTTTGAGGCGGCGCCCGTGGGGCAGAGTAGAGCGACACATATCGACAGTATCGGTTGTGCGTGCCTTATCTGTGCTCGCCCTGGGCATGATGGGCCTGATGACAGTGCTGCCGGCCAGGGCAGAGGTACCGTCGTGCCGTACGGTGCTTGCGCAGCTGGTCCCTCACTCGGGAGCGACAGGGTGGGTGTCAACCCCTGGCGCACACCGTGCCGCGAGTTGGTATGTCACTGTCAATCCTGGCGCGCTTGTTTTGGTCCCGGCAACACAACAGAGCAGTCGGGTCATCTGCATGGCCTCCGACAGCGACAAGAGTGAGGGGCTGGGGTATATCTGGTCATCCGGCTTAACGTCGCGTGATACTGATGTTGACAGCGTCACGACAACCGGGGCGGTGACGTCGGTCAAGGGGTATACCTTTGGTGAATCGACCATAGTGGAGGGGTTACCCTGGAACCGGGCCAACCTGAACGCGCCCAGTGTTCAGTTGGTGTGTACCGAGAATGCCACAGGGCGAACCGCCAGCGCCAACTACCCGGGCGATACGGTGATGGTCCCCCCGATGGGCGGGGGCATGGCCTTTATACGCTGTCCGGGGTCAGGCAAACGCGAAGTCACCATGAGCGTGAGTGCTTCACCGTTCCAGGGGGTGACAAATAGCAGGACGGCGGGGGTGGCCTATAATGATCTTCAGCAATCTTGCTCCCTAAACAGCCCGAATACCGGAGCGTGGGGTACGTTGTCAGGCGGCCCCCTGTTTTGTGGCGGTATTGTTGGCGTGGGCGATGGCTCTGAGGGCCCCGCGGGCCTGTTGTATAGCTTAAGTACCCAAAATGCCGGCACGCTGGTCCGCTCCTTGCGTAATATCGGCACTGGCGGTACAGACTCCTGGCAGCCGACGGCCTGTACCGTGTCGCTGTCTCAGGCAAGCCTGGACTGGGGTATTGTGAGTGAAAAAACACTGACCACCGGAGGGGCGCCGGCCCAAGCGGTGACGGTCACGGCGTCGTGCTCTGGCTGGCAGGCGGGGGCGCCGTGGCAAGGCCGCAACTGGCTGTATCTTGACGGCCCCGTGGTATACCGGACAACCCAGGGAAGTCCATCGTACAGCGGTTCATTTTATGCATCCAGTAACCCTTCTTTTGGTTTTGCACTGACGAAACAGGGGAGCAGCAGCATCGCACCTGGAAGTCTGCCCTTGCCTGCAAGACTCCTGTTGCCGTGGATACAGCCGGATGCTGACCATAATACGGTTCAACGCCTGTCGCTGGAGTTCACGCCGTTCCTGTTTCAGGGCGAGAGTGTGTACGGTTCGGGGCAATCGGCCTTGACGATTGATGTCTGGACGAATCTGGTTGAGTCGGCTTAAAGGGCGCGATGCCCCTGTATTGCGAGGCAGCGGTCTGCTACAGGGGCCGGGAAGGGTACGTATCACCGTGAAGGAGATGCTGGGTGCCGGTGTTTTCCCCTGTTATTTGCCCCAGCGTGCATTCGTGTCCACCTGCGCCAGGGGCGTGATGATGGCCGGCGAGCGGCTGCACCAGGGCGGGACTGTATGCCTGTACACCCATGAAAGACACCGTGACCGCGCGGCCCTGGCACCGGGCGGTCCGGTACCTCTCAGGCTGTCCGTCATCGACGGACCGGCCGGGGCTGGCGCATGCCGCCGGCACACCACGCCGCCGCCACGGGCGGCGGACAAACGTCACTGACGGAGACATCAATGAAAGCAAGGGTATGGATAGCCGGGCCGCGACTGGCCTGGGGGGCCGGATGCGGCGGGGGCACAGGTCCCGCCGGTCACGACCGGCGGGAGAGTGCGGTGACAAGCAGGAGGGGGGCATGACAGAGACGAGCATGCCGTGGCTGGACGGTTCATCTATCGGCACCTTGTTTACCAATGCCGATTGGCCGCCTGTGGGGTTCGAGCCTTTGACTCTTGACTGCCGTGATTTCCGGCTCACCTCCAAAGGGGCTACCGGTCCCACTGGAGCTGCTTTCGACAGGTTATTGAACGGAGAGGCCATTCAGTGCGGTGACATCACGGCTGACCGGGTGCCGAATGCGTTAAATCAGTTGAGGCGCCAAATAGACGTTGAACCGGCCAACCGCCAGAGCACAGATCCGGCGGCAGGCCATTATGGCGCGATGTCTGCCCAGATAACCCACACCATCACGATGAACTGAGCCACTGAATATCACGATGTCATATCCTCGCAAGCCCCGGCATACGACGACACGGCCGGAGGCTCGCCCGGGGTGGGCGATAGCCCCCGAATATGACAGGCGACAACCGGGCCTGCGGGCCCACCCGGACAACATGGAGAACCCTGTGACAACACGCTGCCCGCAGCCTTCGCTGCTGCACCCTGGCTCCCCCCTCGCGGGGCTGCTGCTGACCCTGCTGCTGACCGGCTGTGCGGCCCCGGCCGCACGCCCGGACGCCACCCCCGACACCGGGCGCCGGACCGTTACGGCCCTGCCCCTGACGCCCGCCCGGCCGGACGGGGCGGGCACACCGCACAGGGAACCCCCTGTGCCATCCGCATCCCCGCCGGAGACCCCGGGCGAGGCGCGCGATGCGCTCGCATCCCCCCTGCCGCCCGGCCTGAAGCAGCAGCTGCAGACCTGTCTGTTTGAGGCCAAACAACTGGCCGCCCTGGACAACGGCGCGTATCGCCAGCAGGTGGCTGCCCTCTACCGGCAGTTGCA
The DNA here is from genome assembly GCF_001076875.1 of Serratia sp. 506_PEND. Classification (NCBI taxonomy): domain Bacteria; kingdom Pseudomonadati; phylum Pseudomonadota; class Gammaproteobacteria; order Enterobacterales; family Yersiniaceae; genus Serratia; species Serratia sp. 506_PEND. The sequence goes on along the minus strand of NZ_JVEL01000365.1, from coordinate 1,852 downwards.
GGCCGCCCGCTATTACGCCTCCATCGCCGCCGAGCTGTCTGCCGGCACGACCGATACCATTACGCCCCTGTACCAGTACAAGGTCAACGACGCCTGTCACGGGATTTCCCAGTCCCTGCTGACCGAACTCAAAAAGGGCAGCCTGCCGGCGCGGAGTAAGGGCGCATGACCGGGGTGGGCGGAGTGTCACCGCGGAGGCTGTCCGTGCTTCTGCTGCTCGCCGCCCTGGCGCCGTCCGGCGCACGGGCGCAGGGCACGCCGGACGGCGAGGCCTTTTTGTCTGTCGTGCAGGGACTCACGGTCCCGGGGGAAGCCCCCCCGCCGGTCCGGGTGTCGCAACCGGCGCACCCCGCCGCCGGGGTACCGGCCCCGCGGTCACCGCGCGTCGCCGACCTGACGGCGCAATTGGTCCGGGCCCGGGCCGACATCCGCACCCTGCAGGCCCGGCTGCAGCGAACGCCGGCAGACTCCGGAACGACAGACCCGGCGCTGACCGCGCGCATCACGCAGTTGCAGGCCCGGCTGGGTGACGCAGAGAAGGCCCGCGATACCCTGCAGGCGCAGCTGGCGACCGCGCAGGCGACGGCGACGCAGGTCACGCAGGCCCGGGACGCCCTGATGCAGCAGCTGACCGCCGCCGGTCACGACCGGAGCGTGGCGCAACAGACCGTTCGGGTGTTGCAACGCGGCCTGAGCGCCCTGCAGGCTCGCCTTGATGCGGTGGGGGACGCCTCGCAGGCGCAACAGGCGGCCCAGACGCAGCTGGCGCAGGCACAGGCCAGCATCCGCACCCTGCAGGCCCGGCTGCAGCGAACACCGGCAGACTCCGGAACGGCAGACCCGGCGCTGACCGCCCGCGTCACGCAGTTGCAGGCCCGGCTGGGTGACGCAGAGAAGGCCCGCGATACCCTGCAGGCGCAGCTGGCGGCCGCACAGAGCAGCCTGTCGCTGGCCCGCCGGGCGGCCATGGCGCCCCCCGCCTCACCGGCAGACGCGGAGCCGGACCTGCAGGCCCCGCCGGCCCAGCAGACCTACGCCAGCGGCGTGATGATGGCCGGCATGCTGCGCCGCACCCTGGCGTTGCAGCACGACCTTGGGGAAGCGCCGGACGTCCGGGTGTTCCTGGCCGGCGTCGAGGACGGGGTGAAGGGGCGCTCCCTGCTTGATCCGCACACGCTGGAGAGCCGGTACGGCGAGGTTGTGGCCCGCCTGTCCGACAGGGAGAAGGCAAGGTACGCGGAGGGGCGCCGCCGGCTGGAGACCCTGACGGCCGGCAAGACGCTGCTCAAGCGCAACAACACGTTGTTCTTTGTGCAGGCGGTCAGGGGCACCCGGGCACTGAAGGCCGGCGAGCAGCTGCACCTGTCGGTGCGTGAGAGCACCCTGGATGGTCGGGTCTTGCGGGACGACAAGGACCGGGCGGTCACCTGGGACGCGCGCCTGCCGTACCTGGTGCACCAGGCCGGGACGCTGGGACACCTTGGCGGGACGGTGGAGGTATACTGCCTGGCCTCGGATGTGTACCCGCCGACGGCGGTCCCGCCGGGGCTGTATGCCTATACGCCCATGAAATACACCGTGACCGCGCGGCCCTGACGCCGGCACACCATGCCGCCGCCACGGGCGGCGGACACACGTCACTGACGGAGACATCAATGCAAGCAAGGGTATGGATAGCCGGGCCGCGACGGGCCTGGGGGCCGGGTGGGGCGGGGGCACAGGTCCCGCCGACAAGCGGGAGGGGAGCATGACAGAGACGCGCGTGCCGTGGCTGGACGGTGCATCGGGCGCCCTGGCGGCCTGGTGCGTGCTGACGGTGCTGATGACCGGCCTGTTGCTGTGCCTGCCGGTC
>NZ_JVEL01000364.1:5341-11633 GCF_001076875.1 Serratia sp. 506_PEND | reverse complement strand
AAACCTGCTGAAGGCGACCCAACTGCTGAAAGAAGCCGGTTGGGTGGTCAAAAATCAAAAGCTGGTCAACGCCAAAACCGGCCAGCCGTTCACCTTTGAACTGATGTTGCTGAGCGGCAGCAACTTCCAGTACGTGCTGCCGTTCCGCCACAACCTGCAACGGTTGGGCATCGATATGCAAATCCGCGAGATTGACGCCTCGCAGTACACCCGCCGCATGCGCGAGCGCGATTTCGACATGATGTCGACGGTGTATATGGCGATGCCGTTCCCCAGCGCCGATCTGCAAATTCTGTGGGATTCGCAGTACATCGATTCCAGCTATAACACCCCCGGCGTCAAAGATCCGGCGGTCGACAGCCTGGTCAGGCAAATCGCCGCCCATCAGGGCGACGAGAAAGCCCTGTTGCCGCTCGGCCGCGCGCTGGACCGGGTGCTGACCTGGAACAACTACATGCTGCCGATGTGGTACTCCAACCACGACCGCTACGCCTATTGGGACAAATTCTCCACGCCGTCGATTCGCCCGGCCTATGCGATCGGCTTCGACAACTGGTGGTACGACGTCAACAAGGCGGCGCGCTTACCGGCTCAGCGGCAATAAGGAGTCGGAATGGCGGCCTATCTGATACGCAGACTGTTATTGGTGATCCCCACGCTGTGGGCGATCATCACCATCAACTTTTTTATCGTGCAAATCGCCCCCGGCGGTCCGGTCGATCAGGCCATCGCCGCCATCGAGCTCGGGCACGGCAGCGGGTTTGGCAGCGGCGGTGTCGGCGAAGGCCTGGGCCACGCCCGGACGGGCATCGCGGCTGGCGACGGCCAATATCGCGGTTCGCGCGGCCTGGATCCGGAGGTGATCGCCGAGATCACCCAACGTTACGGCTTCGACAAACCGCTGCACGAGCGCTACTTCACCATGCTGTGGAACTATATGCGCTTCGACTTCGGCGACAGCCTGTTTCGCGGCGCTTCGGTGATGCAGCTGATCGGCCAGAGCCTGCCGGTCTCCATCACGTTGGGCCTCTGGAGCACGCTGATCATCTATCTGGTGTCGATCCCGCTCGGCATCCGCAAGGCCGTCCACAACGGCAGCGCGTTCGATACCTGGAGCAGCACGCTGATTATCATCGGCTACGCCATTCCGGCTTTTCTGTTCGCCATTCTGATGATCGTGCTGTTCGCCGGCGGCAGCTACCTGGACTGGTTCCCGCTGCGCGGCCTGGTATCGAGCAACTTCGACACCCTCTCATGGCCGGCGAAGATCGCCGACTATCTGTGGCATATCACCCTACCGGTGCTGGCGACGGTGATCGGCGGCTTCGCCACCCTGACCATGCTGACCAAAAACGCGTTCCTCGACGAGATCCGCAAACAGTACGTCACCACCGCCAGCGCCAAAGGGCTGGACGAGAAAAAAATCTTGTACCGCCACGTGTTCCGCAACGCCATGCTGCTGGTGATCGCCGGTTTTCCGGCCACCTTTATCAGCATGTTCTTCACCGGCTCGCTGCTGATTGAGGTGATGTTCTCGCTCAACGGCCTGGGGCTGCTGGGCTACGACGCCACGCTGCAGCGCGACTACCCGGTGATGTTCGGCACGCTGTATATCTTCACCCTGATCGGCCTGCTGTTGAATATCCTCAGCGATATCACCTACACCCTGGTCGATCCGCGCATTGACTTCGAGGCCCGCCAATGAGCCGCCTTAGCCCGATCAACCAGGCGCGCTGGGCGCGTTTTCGCCGCAACCGCCGCGGCTACTGGTCGCTGTGGACCTTTTTGGTGCTGTTCACCCTGAGCCTGGCAGCCGATCTGATCGCCAACGACAAACCGCTGTTGGTGCGTTATGAAGGCCGGTTGTACCTGCCGTTTATGATTAGCTACAGCGAAACCGCCTTCGGCGGCGAACTGAATACCGAAGCCGACTATCAGGATCCGTTCGTGCAGCGGCAGATCGAACGGCACGGCTGGGCGGTCTGGGCGCCGATCCGCTTCAGTTACGACACCATCAACTTCGCCACCGAGGTGCCCTTCCCTTCGCCGCCTTCGCGGCACAACCTGCTGGGCACCGACAGCAACGGCGGCGACGTGCTGGCCCGGGTGCTGTACGGTTTTCGCATTTCGATGCTTTTCGGCCTGGCGCTAACGCTGTTTTCCAGCCTGATCGGCGTGTGCGTCGGCGCGACGCAGGGGTATTACGGCGGGCGTTTCGATCTGTGGGGGCAGCGCTTTATCGAAGTGTGGTCGGGCATGCCGACGCTGTTTCTGATCATTCTGCTGTCGAGCATCGTCCAGCCCAATTTCTGGTGGCTGCTCGGCATCACCATCCTGTTCGGCTGGATGAGCCTGGTGGGCGTGGTGCGCGCCGAATTCCTGCGCACCCGCAATTTTGACTATATCCGCGCCGCGCGCGCCATGGGCGTGCCGGATCGGGTAATCATGTCCCGCCATATGCTGCCCAACGCCATGGTGGCGACGCTGACCTTCCTGCCGTTTATCCTCTGCGGCTCGATCACCACCCTGACGTCGCTCGATTTCCTCGGTTTCGGTCTGCCGATAGGCTCGCCGTCGCTCGGCGAATTGCTGCTGCAAGGCAAAAACAATCTGCAGGCGCCGTGGCTCGGCATCACCGCCTTCCTGGTATTGGCAGTGCTGCTGTCGTTATTAATCTTTATCGGCGAAGCGGTGCGCGACGCCTTTGACCCCAGCAAGGCGCATTGATATGGCCACTCCTTTGCTCGCTATTCAGGATCTCAGCATCGCCTTCCGCCAGGGCGACACCGTCACGCCGGTGGTCAACGAACTCTCGCTGCAAATAGCGCCGGCGGAAACGCTGGCGCTGGTAGGGGAATCCGGCTCCGGCAAAAGCGTCACCGCCCTGTCGATACTGCGTCTGCTGCCCGCGCCGCCGGTGGTTTACCCTGCCGGCGATATTCTGTTCAACGGCGAGTCGTTGTTGCATGCGCCGGAAGCGGCACTGCGCAAGGTGCGCGGCAATCAGATCGCGATGATCTTTCAGGAACCGATGGTGTCGCTCAATCCGCTGCACACCATCGAGAAGCAACTGGCGGAGGTGCTGATGCTGCACCGCGGCCTGCGGCGCGAAGCCGCGCGCGCAGAGATCGTCGAATGCCTGGAGCGCGTCGGCATCCGTCAGGCCAAGAGCCGGCTGCAGGATTACCCGCATCAGCTGTCCGGCGGTGAACGCCAGCGGGTGATGATCGCCATGGCGGTGTTGACCCGCCCGAAACTGCTGATCGCCGACGAGCCCACCACCGCGCTCGACGTGACTATCCAGGCGCAGATCCTGACGCTGCTGCAAGAGCTGAAGCAAGAGATGGGCATGGGGTTGCTGTTTATCACCCATAATCTGAATATCGTGCGCCGCCTGGCGGACAACGTGGCGGTGATGCGCCAGGGGCGCTGCGTAGAGCAAAACGGCCGCGCGCAGCTGTTCAGCCGGCCGCAGCATCCCTACACGCAGCAGCTGCTGGCCGCCGAAGACGTCGGTGAGCCGCTGCCGTTGCCTGCCGCGGCCAACGCGCGCTCCGGCGACGAGCGGCCGCTGCTCAAGGTGGAAGATCTGCAGGTGCGCTTCCCCATTCGGCGTGGCCTGCTGCGCCGCACGGTGGATTATCATTATGCATTGAAATCATTGAGTTTCGAGCTGCGCGCCGGGGAAAGCGTGGGGCTGGTGGGAGAATCCGGCTCGGGTAAAAGCACCACCGGGCTTGCGCTATTGCGTCTGCTGGCCTCGCAGGGCGCCATCTGGTTCGACGGCGAACCGCTGCACCCGCTCACGATGAAACAGATGCTGCCCTACCGCAGCCGAATGCAAATCGTCTTCCAGGATCCTTATTCCGCACTGAATCCGCGCCTGAGCGTGCAGCAGATCATCGCCGAGGGGCTGGAGGTGCACCAGCGACTTAGCCCCGAGCAGCGGGAACAACGCGTGATCGCGGTGTTGCGGGAAGTCGGCCTGGATCCGCAGCTTCGCCACCGCTATCCCACCGAGTTCTCCGGCGGCCAACGCCAGCGTATCGCCATCGCGCGCGCGCTGATCCTGCAGCCGCAGCTGCTGATCCTCGACGAGCCGACCTCTTCACTGGATAAATCGGTGCAGGCGCAGATCCTGACGCTGCTGAAATCGCTGCAGCAACGCCACCGGTTGGCATATCTGTTCATCAGCCATGACCTGCAGGTGGTGCGTTCGCTATGTCACCAGGTCATCGTACTGCGACAGGGGGAAGTGGTTGAACAGGGAGACTGCCGGGCGATTTTCGCGGCGCCCGCGGCCGACTATACCCGTCAACTGCTGCAGTTGGCGGATTAGCGGCGAATTCAGAAGGGGTATTGCGCGCTGAGCGGTTCGGCGATCGCGGCGCCGACGTTTTTCAGGCGGCACATGGTGGCGCTCTCGTCGCTGCGCTGCACGAACAGGCAAGGTTCCCCTTCCCATTCGACGATCGCACAGTCGACCTGAATCTCCTGCAACGACAGATTGAGCTGTTGCATGACCTGCCAGGCCTCGGCCCCTTCATGGCTGAGCAACTTCAGCCCAATCAGGTTGTTATCTTCGTCTATTCCGTTAAACGGAATCGGTTCGACCTTCACGCCGGTGAAACCGGATAGCCAACGATAACTTTGCGGCAAGCGATGCACTACCGAAAGTTGGATACTCTCCACATGAAATCCCTAGATTGAAAAGGTGAAACACTTTTACCTGACAGGGTTACTAAGTTATAGCCGTTGACTCCCGACTCTGCCGCGCACAAATGTTATTTAAATGTAAATTTTGCCGCAAGCCATTAACCTGACCCCGTGCTTGCCGATGCCGTGCCACTTTTTGGCGCGCCGTGCGGTGTTATTTCACGGCATTTTGCGACTCAGCTCGCATTTTTGCGTTATATGTAACCCTTTCCCGCAGCGATCTCAACTCTTTTTTCTTGCAATGCGACTACTTTTTCGTCGCCATATTTTTACAATGAAGAAACATCTTACCCATCACGTTAGCGCAGGCACTGTTGCTAATACCTTGATTTACATCAACCCTAATACAAACCCCCGCGCTGCTCAGCCAACAGCGCGCCGCGCTACTCGGGGAATATTGGGCGGCACGCTGGCGGATTTTTTTAACAAAAAGCACACAGATGGGAAAACGGCCAATTAATTAGCTTGCGTATATTTAGCAACAAATTTTTCATTGCCGGTTGCCCCCTGAAATGGCAGGGCGCAACCCCGTGACGATGCGGAGCGACACGCCCCGCATCGGGAGAACATCAGGCTGCGCGATCGCGCGGCCGGCTGGCGTAAACATAGAACAGCACCGCCACGATGCTGCACAGCGCCATCGAGGTGACCATTGGCCAAGCGCTTTTGCCCGGCGCCATCGACAGCACCGCCCCCACCAACGCACCGATGCTGAAGCGCAACGTGCCGGCCAGGGAAGAAGCGGTGCCCGCCATATGCGGAAAATCATCCAGGATCACCGCCATGGCGTTGGAGGAGATCATCGCGATGCACCCCAGATAGACCGCAACGCCGATCACCAGCGCCCAGAATCCCAGGCCCACGGTGCTCACCGCCATCAGCCACAACCCCATCGCCAGCTGTACCAGCAACCCCAGCTTGAACATCTTGACCGCGCCGAAGCGCCGCACGTTGCGGCTGTTGATCAGCGTCGTCAGGAACAGGAAGACGATGTTCAGCGCAAAATAGTAACCGAAATGCTGCGGCGAAACGTGGTTCAGTTCGATGTAGACGAACGGCCCGGCGCTGAGGAACGAGAACATGCCCGCAAACGAGAAGGCGCTGGCCAACATATAACTCAGCACCCGCTTATGGCGGAACAGCGAACCGAAGTTGCCCAGCGTGGTGCGCAGGTGGAACCGTTGTCGCCGCTCTTTCGGCAACGTCTCCTTGATGAACAAGGCTACCAGCAGCGAACCGATCAGCGCCGCGGCGCCCATGGTCCAGAAGATGGCGTGCCAGCTGAACCACAGCAACAGCGCGCCGCCGATCATCGGCGCCAGCAGCGGCGCAATGGTCATCACCAGAATGACGAACGACATCATGCGCGAGAACTCATCCTTGGTGAACATATCGCGCATCAGGGCGTTGATCACCACGCTGGCGGCCGCCGCCGCCAAACCGTGCAGGAAACGCAGCCCGATCAACTGATCGATAGACTGCGCCATGGCACAGGCGCAGCCGGCGATGGCGAAGATCAGCGTTCCCCACAGGATCACCGGCTTGCGGCCGATGCTGTCCGACATCGGCCCATAGA
>NZ_JVEL01000364.1:0-5324 GCF_001076875.1 Serratia sp. 506_PEND | reverse complement strand
GCATATAGGCGCTGAGCGTCATCTGCACGCTGCCGGACTCGACGCCAAACTGGGCGGCGATCACCGGCATGCTGGGCAGGTACATGTCGATGGCCAAAGGCATCAACATGGACAACAGGCCCAGAATGAAAATCAAACCGAGATGAGAGGTTCGGTTCTGTTGCACGTTCCACGACTCCTTAATCGGCCGCAATCAATGATCGGTTATCAGTCCTGCAGGTGCGGCGCGCCCACGCTGGCGATCTCTTCTTCCGTCAATGGGCGGTATTCGCCCGGCGCCAGATCGTCATCCAGCACGATGGCGCCGATGCGCTCGCGGTGCAACGCGATCACCCGGTTGCCGACGGCGGCGAACATCCGCTTCACCTGGTGGTAGCGCCCTTCGCTGATGGTCAGGCGCACCACGTGCTCGTCGACCTGCTCCAGCGTCGCCGGCCGCGTCAGATCTTTCTCGTTGTGCAGTTGCACCCCTTCAGCGAAACGCTGCGCGGTGTCTTCCGCCAACGGGTGCTCCAGCGTGACCAAATAGGTTTTCTCGCAGTGGTGGCGCGGCGACGTGACGCGGTGCGACCATTGACCGTCATCGGTCATCAACACCAGCCCGGTGGTGTCGATATCCAGCCGCCCGGCGGCGTGCAGCTTGTACGCGACCGGCTCATCGAGGAAATACAGCACCGTCGGATGATCGGGATCGTCGGTAGAGCAGACGTAGCCCTGCGGTTTGTTGAGCATGAAATAGCGCGGGCCGTTCTGCTGCTGCAGCGGATTGCCGTCGAACGCCACTTCTTGCTCCGGGGTCAGTTTAATCGCCCCGCTCTTCACCACCTCACCGTCCACGGTGACGCGTTTAGCCCGAAGTTCGCGCGCGACCAGCGCACGGCTGATGCCTAACTGCTGAGATAAAAACTTGTCCAATCGCATGGGATCTGCTTTGCCTGTCGTTGTTATGATCGCATTGATCGTATTGCCAAAATATGACGCCCACCGTTGCACCGGGTGCAAATAGCAGGTTCAGGGGGGAAATCGCGTGGGGGAACAGCGATTGCTGTCACACAAGTATAGCGACACTACGCGTTGCCCGACAGAGGTAATTTTCACGCTTCTCGCACCGCGCGCGCGCAGAAGGCATAATAGTAGAAATTTTTCGGCCGCCCGGGGCGTAAAATGTCGCTGTTTCTGTGGGAACGGAGGCGACAAGATCTGTACCCGGCGGCCCATTCCACTCTACGGCGTTCATTTATGGCCTTTACCCTACGCCCCTACCAACTGGAAGCGGTCGAAGCCACCATCAACCATTTCCGGCGGCGTCCCGAACCGGCGCTGATCGTGCTGCCGACCGGCGCCGGCAAAAGCCTGGTGATCGCCGAACTGGCGAAGCGCGCCCGTGGGCGGGTGCTGGTGTTGGCGCACGTCAAGGAACTGGTGGCGCAAAACCACGCCAAATACTGCGCCTACGGCCTGGAGGCGGACATCTTCGCCGCCGGCCTGCAACAAAAAGAAAGCGCCGGCAAGGTGGTGTTCGGCAGCGTGCAGTCGGTGGCGCGCAACCTGCCGCTGTTCGACGGCGCCTTTTCGCTGCTGATCGTCGATGAATGCCACCGCATCAGCGATGACGACGACAGCCAGTACCAACAAATCATCCAGCATTTGCAGAAAACCAACCCGCAGCTGCGGCTGCTGGGGTTGACCGCCACGCCCTATCGTCTGGGCAAGGGCTGGATTTACCAGTATCACTACCACGGTTTCACCCGTGGCGACGGCGCCAGCCTGTTTCGCGACTGCATCTATGAGCTGCCGCTGCGCTATATGATTAAGAACGGCTTCCTGGTGCCGCCTGAGCGGCTGGACATGCCGATTGTGCAGTACGATTTCAGCCGGCTGGAGGCCAGAAGCAACGGCCTGTTCAGCGAAGCGGATCTGAACCGCGAGCTGAAGCGGCAAAACCGCGTCACGCCGCACATCATCAGCCAGATTGTGGAATACGCTGAGGATCGCAAAGGCGTGATGATCTTCGCCGCCACCGTCGAACACGCCCGCGAGATCCACGGCCTGCTGCCGAACGGCGAAGCCGCGCTGGTCAGCGCCGAAACGCCGCCCGCCGAGCGCGATGCGCTGATCGAGGCGTTCAAACAGCAGCGGCTGCGCTATCTGGTCAACGTCGCGGTATTGACCACCGGTTTCGACGCGCCGCACGTCGATCTGATCGCGATCCTGCGCCCGACCGAGTCCGTCAGCCTGTATCAGCAGATCGTCGGCCGCGGGCTGCGGCTGGCGCCCGGTAAGGAAGATTGTCTGATCCTCGATTACGCCGGCAACCCGCACGATCTGTTCACGCCGGAGGTCGGCGTCAGCAAGCCGCACGGCGACAGCCAGCCGGTGCAGGTGTTCTGCCCGGCCTGCGGCTTCGCCAATCTGTTCTGGGGCAAGTGCACCGAGAACGGCGACATTATCGAGCACTACGGCCGCCGCTGCCAGGGGTGGCTGGAAGACGACGACGGCCACCGCGAACAGTGCGATTACCGCTTCCGGTTCAAGAGCTGCCCGCACTGCGGCGCGGAGAACGACATCGCCGCACGCCGCTGCCATCAGTGTCAGGAGGTGCTGGTCGATCCCGACGACATGCTGAAGGCGGCGCTGAAGCTGAAAGACGCGCTGGTGCTGCGCTGCGGCGGCATGGAGCTGCAGAGCGGCCGCGATGACAAGGGCGAATGGCTGAAGGCCACCTATTACGACGAGGACGGCACCAGCACCAGCGAGCGTTTCCGCCTGCAGACGCCGGCGCAGCGCAAAGCGTTCGAGATGCTGTTCCTGCGCCCGCACCAGCGCGCACCGGGCGTGCCGTTCGCCTGGCACACCGCCGCCGACGTGCTGGCGCAACAGCAGGCGCTGCGCCATCCGGATTTCGTGGTGGCGCGCAAACGAGGCCAGTTTTGGCAAGTGCGCGAGAAAGTGTTCGATTATCAAGGTCGTTTCCGCCGCGCCAATCAATTGACCTGAGCGAACGGTCCTCAATCTGGACAGGTTTTCGTTGCCCTGCGGGCGGCTTTCCGTTAAAATGCCGCGCGCTTTACCTGGGCCTGCCCGGCGTTAAAGCGGATTTCCGAACTTGCTACTTGGGTCGCCTGTAGCAGGGTAAATTTTCTTTTAAGAGAAAAAACAATGTTCACTATCAATGCAGAAGTACGTAAAGACCAGGGTAAAGGTGCGAGCCGCCGCCTGCGTGCAGCAAACAAATTCCCAGCTATCGTTTACGGTGGCAAAGAAGCTGCAGTTTCCATCGAATTGGACCATGATTCTGTTAAGAACATGGAAGCTAAACCAGAATTCTACAGCGAAGCAGTAACTCTGGTTATCGACGGTAAAGAAACCAAAGTTAAGGTTCAGGCTGTACAGCGTCACCCGTTCAAGCCAAAACTGGCTCACATCGACTTCGTTCGCGTTTAATCGCTACGTTTTCGAACCTTTCGGGACGCCGAAATAAAGAACGCCGCAATTGCGGCGTTTTTTATTGTCTGCGATTCGTCGCGCTTACTTGCCGCTGCCGGTCCGGCGTTGCAGCTGATCGCGCAGGTTCGGCGGCGTGCCTCTGATGGTCAGCGTGTCGGTGGCCGCATCCCAGAAAATGCGCTCGCCCAGCAGCATGGCGTCGAAATTCAGGCTGATGCCCCCGCCGCTGCCGGCAAATTTGGTCAGCTGGCGCAGCGTGCCGCGATCCGCCGGGAAGCTTTCCTCCAACTCATACCCTTGCTCGCTGGAGAACTGCATGAAGTCTTTCTCGCCGACCGGCGACAGCTCCTGCGACAGGGCCTGCAGTTCAATCTCTTCGCCCGCCTGCAGCTGTTCGTTGCAGTAGCTGTACACCTGTTGGCGCACCGACTGGCGCTCGTTCTTGTCCAACTGCGCATCGGCGCAGTAGTCGTCCACCGCCTGCAGCAGCCCGCGGTTTTGCGCCTTGGTGTCCAACCCTTCGGACGCCGCCAGGAAATCCATGAAGAAGTCGGCGACCTTGCGGCCTACGCGCCCGCGCAGGAAGGTCAAATAGCGGGTCGATTCCGGGTTGGTTTCCCATTCGGTCAGATCGATGCGCGCGACGATATCGGCGTTGTTGATGTCCAGATAGTGCGTGGTGTTGATATCCAGTTCTTCGTTGACGCGCATGCTGTTACGGCTGTTCAGCACCGCGATCAGCAAGTACTCCACCGCCAGATAACGATATTGGCCGAACAGCACCACGCCGCCTTCGGCAAACGGATACTTCGCCAGTTCGTCGCGCAGGCGGCCGGTCGCCGCGCGGCTGAAGGCCAGAAAGTCCTTATCGTCCTTGCGGCAAGTGCGCAGCGCTTCCGCCAGCTCGCTGCCTTCGTTGAACAGGCCCAAGGCCTTGCTCTTGGCGCTGTAGACGCGATGCAGTTCCGTCATCATTTCTTCCACCGCCGCGTTGGTGGGAAGCAAGGTATCGCGCAACACCACGTCCAGCGTTTGCTCGTCGCGTTTCACCAATTGGTGCAGAGCGATCTGGTCGATATCCAGACTCATGATAAATCCTCCTGTTCTTTAGGCGCGTATTCAAACACTGAAGACCCCGCCCTGCAATACTAAAAAGCCGCGGCAAACCGGAAAGGCGCTGCGAGGAGCAGCCCCGCCACGGGCGCCCCCTTCCCCAAATGACAGGAAGTGATAAAAGAGCGGAAAATCACTGCCCTATACGGTAAGATAGGGCACTTTGCAGATTACTAAGCGCAATTTTATGCCACAATCATCCCGTTACAGTGACGAACACGTTGAACAACTGCTCTCAGAGCTGGTCAATGTTCTGGAAAAACACCATACCCCCACCGATCTTTCCCTGATGGTGCTGGGCAACATGGTCACTAATTTGATCAACACCAGCGTTGCCCCCGCGCAGCGGAAAACCCTGGCAAGATCGTTCGCGGAAGCCCTGCAGGCTTCTGTCCGTGAAGATAAAGCACATTAATATTGACTTATGGTGACAAACCGTCAGCGTTATCGTGAAAAAGTCTCCCAGATGATCAGCTGGGGGCACTGGTTCGCCTTATTCAACATCCTGCTCGCCCTTGGGCTGGGCAGCCGCTACCTGTTTGTCACCGACTGGCCCGCATCCCTGCTGGGCCGGGTCTATGCCTTTGTCAGCGTGCTGGGGCATTTCAGCTTTATCGTGTTCGCCGGCTATTTGCTGGTGATCTTCCCGCTCACCTTTGTGGTGATGTCGCAGCGGCTGCTGCGATTTATTTCCGCCGCGCTGGCCACCATCGGGCTCACGCTGTTGCTGGTCGACAGCGAAGTGTTCTCCCATTTCCACCTGC
>NZ_JVEL01000363.1:670-1648 GCF_001076875.1 Serratia sp. 506_PEND | reverse complement strand
CGCCATTTGAATCAGGGTGATCACCAGCGTGACGGCGAACAGCACCACGGTGATGGCGGAGGCGTAACCTTTTTCCTGCAGGTAAAACGCGTACTTGTAGAACAGGTTGGTGACGGTCATCACGTCGTTTTCCACCAGCGCGCGGTCGAACATCAGGAACACCACGTCAAAGACTTGCAGGATCTCGATAAAGCTCATCACCGACACGAAGAACAGCGTCGGCACCATCATCGGCAGCGTGATGCAGAAGAAGCGCCGCAGGGTGCCGATGCCGTCGATATCCGCCGCTTCGTACAACTGGCGTGGAATGCTCTGCAGTCCGGCCAGCAAAATGATGATCTTCAGCGCCAGCGACGACCAGATGATGATGATGGATACGCTGATGCGCACCACGTCCGGATCGGACAGCCAGGCGACCGGCGCAATGTGCAGCAGGCCCAGCGCCTGGTTGATCAGGCCGAAGTCCTTGTTGAACAGCCATTGCCACACCATGGCCACCGCCGCGGGCATGGTGACTGCCGGCAGGAACAGCAGGGTGCGCAGCAGGCCTTTGCCGCGGATATTCTGGTTGAGGCCGATCGCCAGCAGCAGCGACAGGCTCAGGCTGATCGGCACGCAGACCACCACGTAGAACAGGGTGTTGGCGGCGGCGGTGTAAAAGTCGTCGTCTTCGAACAGGTTGAGATAGTTATCGACGCTGATGCTGCTCCAGCGCATGAATTGGTTGAGATCGGTAAAGCTGTAAAAGATGTTTTGCAAGAAGGGGATCAGGTAAAACACCGTCACCCCCAAAAGCAGCGGCAGGATCATCACCCAGCCCCAGAAGCGCTCGGCGCGTTCGAGCCGATTGAGCGCGGGACGGGCGGTGCGCCGGGGGTGTTTCAGGGTGACCGTAGCCGTTTCTGCCAGCGACATGTTGCCATTCCTCACCTATGACGTTCAGCGTGGTTCCCCCGCGGCGCGCGCTCGGGGCTGCGC
>NZ_JVEL01000363.1:0-662 GCF_001076875.1 Serratia sp. 506_PEND | reverse complement strand
GCGGCGGGGTGATTACTGCTCCATGACGCGCGCGATCTTCTTGACCGATTTGTCCATTTCCTGCTTAGCATCCGCGCCCATAAAGATCTTTTTCAGGCTGGCGATCCACATGTTTTGCCACTTCGGCGTATTGGTGCCGGCGGTGGGGTAAGCCTGGGTCACTTCAAGGGTCTGGATATAAGGTGTGACGTCAACCTTTTGGATCTGCTGCGCCCAGACCTTGGCCGCCGTCTTGTTGGCCGGGATCACCACCTTGGCCAGCTCCGCCTGCGAGGCTTCGCTGCTCATGAAGGCGATATATTTCCAGGCGGCCTGCTTGTGGGCGCTTTTGGCCGACATGGCGAAGGCCAGACTGTGCGCCACGCCGGACTGGCGTTCAATTTTGGGCATCATCACCACGCCGATGTGGTCGTTGATCAGCGGGTTATTGGCGAACGGCGCCGCCAGCCAGGAGCCGGCATAGACCATCGCGGCGCGGTTGGACTGGAAGATATTCTCGGTTTTGACTTCGCTCATCTGCTGGGCGCTTGGCATCAGGCCGTCTTTCATCATGCCCTGCAGCTGCTGGTAGACCCAGAGGGATCTGTCGTTGGCGATGTCGGTGGGCTGGCCGTCTTTCGGCACGATGTGATTGCCGTTTTGGAACAGCAGATTCATGTAGC
>NZ_JVEL01000362.1:901-6940 GCF_001076875.1 Serratia sp. 506_PEND | reverse complement strand
CGCTTTACCTGCGCGACGCCAAGGGCGGCATTACGCTGGCGGACGACATCAGCACCCTGCGCAGCAAAGAAACCTCCTGGCTTATTTTCAACAAAGAAGTGGATCATCAGGTAACCGCCGCCGGATTGAAGTCGGACTCAGGCCTCAAAGCCTATGCCGCCGCCGCCACCGGCGGTGACGGCGATGACGTCCTGCAGGCTCGCAGCCACGACGCCTGGCTGTTCGGCAACGCCGGCAACGACACGCTGATCGGCCACGCCGGCGGCAACCTGACCTTTGTCGGCGGCAGCGGCGATGACATTCTGAAGGGCGTCGGCAACGGCAACACCTTCCTGTTCAGCGGCGATTTCGGCCGCGATCAGCTGTATGGCTTCAACGCCAGCGATAAACTGGTGTTTATCGGCACCGAAGGCGCCAGCGGCAATATCCGCGATTACGCCACGCAGCAAAACGACGATCTGGTGCTGGCCTTCGGCCACAGCCAGGTCACGCTGATCGGCGTCTCGCTCGATCACTTCAGCACCGATCAGGTGGTGTTGGCCTAAGCATCGGCATAAAAAAAGCCGGGCGCTTTCGTCGCCCGGCTTTCCTCTTTCTGCCCGCCTTAAGGCACGTCATACCCCAGCGCCGCCTTGCGAATGCGGAACCACTGCTGGCGGCTCAGCACCAGTTTCTGCGCCTTGAGCGCCGAACGCACCCGCTCAATCTTGCCGGAGCCGATGATTGGCAACGGCGACGACGGCAGGCGCATCACCCAGGCGTACACCACCTGCTCGATGGTCTCCGCGCCGATCTCTTGCGCCACCCGCTGCAGCTCGTCGCGCAGCGGCTGAAACTCGGCGTCGTTGAACAGGCGCCCGCCGCCCAGGCAGGACCAGGCCATCGGCTTGATGCGCAGTTGCTGGCACTGGTCAAGCGTGCCGTCGAGAATGGCCGGTTGGTGAATCGGCGAGATCTCCACCTGGTTGGTCGCCAGCGTGAACGGCAGACGCGACTGCAGCAGTTGGAACTGCGCGGGCGTAAAGTTGGAGACGCCGAAATGGCGCACCTTGCCGCTTTTGTGCAACGCAACGAAGGCTTCGGCTACGTCGTCAGCGTCCATCAACGGATCCGGGCGGTGGATCAGCAGCAGATCGAGGTAATCGGTATGCAGATGGCGCAGCGACTGTTCCGCGCTCTGCACGATATGATCGCGGTCGGTGATGTAGTGGCCGATCGGGTTGCCGGGCTTGGCGGTGGTGGCGATGCCGCACTTGGTCACCAATTCCAGCGACTGACGCAGCGCCGGCTTCAGGCGCAGCGCGTCGCCGAACGCCTGTTCGCAGGCATAGCCGCCGTAGATATCGGCGTGATCGGCGGTGGTGACGCCCAGTTCGACATGCTGTTCGATGAACGTCAGCAGCTGCTGCGGCGACATGCCCCACTCCATCAACCGCCAGTAACCGCAAATCATGCGGGAAAATTCAGGCCCCTGCGGCGCGAGACGAATACGTTCTACCATTGCGAAAACCTCATGACATTAGTTGTCAGCCAGCATACACAAGCCGGTGAGGCACAGGGAAGCGGTAAGCCACACGAACGTGCGGCAGATCAGGAAAGGTTAAAACAGCGACGGCTGCTCCGGCAGCGGCTCGTCGGGCGCTTTATTGGCGCGCTGCAGCCGCAGGAAGCGTTGACGGCACAGGCGCAGCACCTCGCGCTTTTGCGCATCGCTCATGTTCATCCAGCCGAAACGCTCCTCGCGGCTGCGCAGGCAGCCACGGCAGAATCCACGATCGTCGGCCTGGCAAATGCCGCGACACGGGCTGGGGATGTCGAAAAACTCAAGCTGCTGCGCCACGAGGCTCCTCCTGCGTTCTCTTGCTAATTGAAGACGCCATCGCCGCCGCTGGCAAGTCCCTTTTCGCCATTGCGGCGAAAATAGTCGCGCAAATAGCGCAGCGCCTGGCGGCTTTTTTCCGGCACATTGCGCTCGAGCGTCAGCGCATGCAGCCGCAGCGCCGCCGGCCGCCACTCCGGCAACAGCAGCAACAGCTCGCCGCGCTGCAGTTCGTCGCCAATTTCATACAGCGGCTGAGCGGAAATGCCCAGCCCGGCGCGGGTAAAGGCGCGCATCACGTTCATGCTCTCGCTGACGATCTGCCCTTCCGCCAGCCGCAGCTTGACCTGCTGGCCGGACTGGTGCAGCAAATCCAGATGCGCCCCGCTGTAGCCGCTGGAAATCCAACGGTGCTGTACCAAATCCTGCGGTTTTTCCGGCACCCCATGCTGGCTGAGGTAGCGCGGTGCGGCGCACAGCACCATCGGCCACGCCGTCAGCGGATGCGCGATCATATTGGCGTCAGCCAGCTGACGGTTGGCCCGCAGCGCAATGTCGACCCGCTGTTCTATCATATCGACGATGCGATCGTCCGCCAGCACGCGCAGCGTGAGCTTGGGATGCGCCTGCAACAGCGGCGACAGCGCCTCCGCCAACGAGCGGCCGCCGATGCCGACCGGGGTGGCGATGCGCAGCTCACCCACCAGCGTATCCCGCAGCTCAGCCAACCGCTGCTCCGCCTGCAGCGCCTGTTGCAGCATCGCCTCGCAGCCGGGATAGAACGCCGCTCCCGCCTCGGTCAGCGCCAGACGGCGGGTGGAACGATGCAGCAACGGCACCCCAAGCGCCTTCTCCAGCGAGCGCATGTGCTGGCTGACCGCCGACGGCGTCATGCCCAGACGCCGCGCCGCACCGGCCAGCGAGCCCTCCGCCACCACGGTGGCGAATACCGCCATTCGATTGAGTTTATCCACGATTATGAAGTTTTACTTAATCAAGAAAGCATGAATATGGCACTAATCACGGCTATTGTTAAGGACTAGAGTAGAAACCACGCGGCAGGCACATCGGCCTGCCTCACGATACTGAACCTATCCCCGAAGGAGCATACAGATGAAAGTAGCCATTATTGGAGCAACCGGTTTTGTTGGCCGCCGCGTGGTGGATGAAGCGCTGGCTCGCGGTATTCAGGTGATGGCAATCGCGCGCCAGAAAAAAGATTTGCCGGAGCACGCCAATCTGACCGTCGCACTGGGCGACGTCGCCGACACCGCCTGGCTGGCGGGACAATTGCGCGGCCAGGACGCGGTGATCAGCGCCTACAACCCAGGCTGGGGCGAAGACAACCTGTATGAGAAAACCACCCGCGGCGCCCAGCAGATCCTCACCGCGGTCGAGCAGGCCGGCGTCAAACGCCTGTTGGTGGTCGGCGGAGCCGGCAGCCTGGAAGTGGCGCCGGGCGTTGAACTGGTGGATACGCCGCAGTTCCCGGAAAATATCCGCCCCGGCGCGCAGGCGGTGCGCGATCTGCGCAACAAACTGCGTAACGAGTCGGCACTCGACTGGACCTATCTTTCGCCGGCCGCCCTGCTGGAGCCGGGAAAACGCACTGGCCAGTTCCGTCTCGGCACCACGCAACTGCTGATGAACGGCGACGCGCCGGCCAGCATTTCGGTGGAAGATCTGGCAGTCGCTATCGTTGATGAGATTGAAAAACCTCAGTTTATTCGCGCGCAATTCACCGCCGCCTACTAAACTGCCCTGCCGCCAGGCCGCTCGGCCTGGCGGTTTTCACGTATTCTCCGTCGCCAGTATTCTGAATTTCTAAGGTTTTCTTAAGTTTCATCCGGTAGATTTCACGACATTATCTACTTTCAGGATCCCGACATTGGCAATGTGGTTACGTCAACGCTTACAGTGCAACAGCCTCGGTTTTACCCTCGCCGCCGCCCTGTTCTTCACTCTGTTTCAAAACGCGTTATTCCTGCATCGCGCCTGGTCGTATATCACCTTCGATAGCGTCCACAGCGTGATTTTCGCGGCCAGCATGCCGGTGGTGATCTTCTGTGCGCTGAATATTATCTTCAGCGTGTTGACCGTGCCCTACCTGCGCAAGCCGTTGATCATCTTTTTCTTGCTCGGCAGCGCCGCAGCCAACTATTTCATGTTCAGCTATGGTGTGGTGATCGATGGCAACATGATGCAAAACGCCTTCGAAACCAACCCCCAGGAGGCGACCGCGCTGCTGACGCCGCGCATGGGATTGTGGCTGGCTCTGCTCGGCATTCTGCCGGCGGTGGCGGTCTGCTTCACCCAAATTCGCCAGACTCGCCCCTGGTGGTACATGGTCGGGCTGCGCGCCGCCAACGTCATGCTGTCGTTGGTAGTGATCCTGATCGTCGCCGCGCTGTTCTACAAAGACTACGCTTCGCTGATCCGCAACAATAAAAGCGTGGTGAAGATGTTGACGCCTTCCAACTTCGTGGCCGGCACCATCAAGTTTACCGAACAGCGTTACTTCACCCGCAATCTGCCGCTGGTCAAGATCGGCGAAGATGCGCGTAAAGGGCCGCTGATCGCCAGGCAGACCAAGAAAACACTGGTGATCCTGGTCGTGGGCGAAACCGCCCGCGCCGAAAACTTCTCCCTCGGCGGTTACGGGCGCGAAACCAACCCGCGCCTGAAGCAGGACGACGTGGTCTACTTCAAGAACGCCAGTTCCTGCGGCACCGAAACGGCGATCTCCGTGCCCTGCATGTTCTCCAACATGCCACGCAAGGAGTACGACGCGACTCAGGCGACGCACCAGGAAGGCATGCTCGACGTGCTGGCGCATGCCGGCGTCAATGTGCTGTGGCGCGATAACGACGGCGGCTGCAAAGGCGCCTGCGACCGGGTGCCGCACATCGACATGACCAAGCTGAAACTGCCGCAGGACTGTGACGGCGAGGTTTGCATGGACAACGTGCTGCTGTACAAGCTGAACGACTACATCAATAGCCTGAAAGACGATGGTGTGATCGTGCTGCACCAGATGGGCAGCCACGGCCCGGCTTACTATCGCCGCAGCACGCCAGAGTTCCAGGCGTTTTCACCGACCTGCAACAGTAATCAGATCCAGGATTGCAGCCATGAACAGTTGGTGAACACCTACGACAACTCAATCCTGTATACCGACGCGATGCTCGATGCCACCATCAAGCTGCTGCGGCAATATGACGATCGGTTCAATACCGCGCTGGTCTATTTGTCCGATCACGGCGAATCGCTGGGGGAGAACGGCATGTATCTGCACGGCACGCCTTATGTCTTCGCGCCGAGCCAACAAACGCACGTGCCTTTCCTGATGTGGATGTCGGCCGACTATCAGCGCAATTTCGACATCGATCGCCAGTGTCTGAATACGTTGGCGGAAAAGGACGAGGTTTCACAGGACAACCTGTTCCACACCCTGTTGGGCATGCTGAACGTACAGACCCGCGAATATCAATCCCAGTTGGATATCCTGCAGCGTTGCCGCAACGCGGCGTAGCGCTTAACTTCCGCGTGCCGCTGGGGCACAATGTCGTGCAGACAAACCGGCGTTTTGTGCGCCGGTTTTTTTATTCCCATTGACCTAGACCAATCGGTCTATTATGCTCGGCACCATGATGACCAAATCAACGCATTGCAACGTGGATACACGTGAACATCTGCTCGCCACCGGCGAAACCCTCAGCCTGCGCCTGGGCTTTACCGGCATGGGGCTGAGCGAACTGCTGGCCACCGCGGGCGTGCCGAAAGGCTCGTTCTACCACTATTTTCGCTCGAAGGAAGCCTTCGGCGAAGCGATGCTGCAGCGCTATTTCGCGCATTATGATGCAGAAATGCAGGCGCTGTTTGCCGACAGACGCGGCGATGCCCGCCACCAGCTGCTCGGCTATTACGCCCAGGCTATCAGCTACCACTGCCGCAGCGAATGCCACAACGCCTGCCTGGCGGTGAAACTTTCCGCCGAGGTGAGCGATCTGTCGGAACCGATGCGCCATGCGCTGGAAACGGGCACCGCTCGCGTGATCGGCCATCTGCAGGAGGCCATCGAGCGCGGTATCGCCGAGGGCTCGCTGTCGGTGGCCATGAGCCCGGCGGCGACCGCAGAAACGCTGTATTCACTGTGGCTCGGTGCCTCGCTGCGCGCCAAGATCCGTCATTCGCTGGCGCCGTTAACCAGCGCGCTGGAA
>NZ_JVEL01000362.1:0-801 GCF_001076875.1 Serratia sp. 506_PEND | reverse complement strand
GTCTTTTTTCGTGAAAAATGCAGTTCGTGTTTTTTTATCGCCCATCACTAGACGACCGGTCTATTAAATACAGGATGCACTATGAAGACTGAAAAATTGCTCTCTCCGCTGAAGGTTGGCGCCGTCACCCTGCCCAACCGCGTGTTTATGGCTCCGCTGACGCGTCTGCGCAGCATCGAACCGGGCGATATTCCTACGCCACTGATGGCGGAATACTATGCGCAGCGCGCCGGCGCCGGCCTGATCGTGACCGAAGCGACGCAGATCTCCTTCCAGGCGAAAGGCTACGCCGGCGCGCCGGGCCTGCATACCCCGGAACAGATCGCCGCGTGGAAACACATCACGCAGGCGGTACACGACAAAAACGGCCACATCGCCGTACAGCTGTGGCATGTAGGCCGCATCTCCCACGCCAGCCTGCAGCCGGGCGGACAAGCGCCGGTCGCGCCTTCGGCAATCAACGCCGAAACCCGCACCACCGTGCGAGATGAAACCGGCGCCTGGGTGCGCGTACCGACCTCCACACCGCGCGCGCTGGAAACCAGCGAGATCCCGGGCATCATCAACGATTTCCGCCAGGCAACCGCTAACGCGCGCGAAGCCGGCTTCGACTTCATCGAGCTGCATGCTGCCCACGGCTATCTGCTGCACCAGTTCATGTCACCGGCTTCCAACCAACGCACCGATCAATACGGCGGCAGCATCGAGAATCGCACCCGCCTGACGTTGGAAGTGGTCGACGCCACCATCGCCGAATGGGGTTCCGAACACATCGGTATCCGCATCTCGCCGCTGGGGCCG
>NZ_JVEL01000361.1:0-1191 GCF_001076875.1 Serratia sp. 506_PEND | reverse complement strand
GGGAATGGCTTAACCGCTATCTGCTCAGCCACGGGATCCCCAAACACTGACACACCACAGCTTCACCCACTAGCGACCACACCAAAAGGCCATGCTCCCACAGGAGCATGGCTTTTTTGTTTATGCCGTTAAATCAACAATAAGGAATTTACCATGAGACTAGCCAGCCGCTTTGGGCGGACAAACCAGATCCGTCGCGATCGTCCGTTAACCCGCGAAGAACTGATGCAGGTCGTTCCCAGCGTATTCAGTGCAGATCGCCACGGTTCCAGGAGCGAAAAATACGCTTACATACCCACCATTACTCTGCTCGAAAATCTTCAACGCGAAGGCTTTGAACCCTTCTTCGCCTGCCAGTCACGCGTACGCGACCCTGACCGCCGGGAGCATACCAAACACCTGCTCCGGCTGCGTCGTACCGGTCAGATAACCGGCCAGCAGGTACCGGAGATCATTTTGCTCAACTCGCATGATGGCTCCAGCTCATACCAGATGCTGCCTGGGCTGTTCAGAGCCATCTGCACCAACGGGCTCGTCTGCGGACAGTCGTTCGGTGAAATTCGTGTACCGCATCGTGGCGATGTGGCCGGGAAAGTGATTGAGGGCGCTTACGAGGTACTCGGTGTCTTTGATCGGGTGGAAGAAAAGCGCGAGGCCATGCAGTCACTTCGACTACCAGCACCCGCGCAACATGCCCTGGCGAACGCCGCACTGACATACCGCTTTGGTGAAGAATATCAGCCGGTGACCGCAGCGCAGATACTGACACCGCGACGGTATGAGGACCGTCAGGACGACCTGTGGACCGTTTATAACCGCATTCAGGAATCGTTGCTGAAAGGCGGGCTGAGCGGACGCACCGCACAGGGTAAACGTACCCACACCCGTGCGGTTAACGGTATCGACGGGGATATCAAACTCAACCGCGCGCTCTGGGTGATGGCCGAAGAACTGCAGCAGGCACTGAGCTGATGCAGCACATTCCTGCAAATACCCGTCTGACGGCTGTCTGGCCCGTTTCCCTGCAAAACCAGTCCGGCTGCCGTTCCATCTCCGACGATGACCTCTGCGCCTGGTGCAGACATCTTTGCTACCGTCCCGGCGAGCTCAGCCTGTGCCGACTGTCTGTGTCTGACAGCATCTGGCCCTCACGGTGCGATGAAGATGGCTATGCGCAGTCCTGCCCGTCAC
>NZ_JVEL01000360.1:0-16669 GCF_001076875.1 Serratia sp. 506_PEND | reverse complement strand
TACCCAATGCACCTTCGTGGAGAGCGACTTCGACGCGCTGATCCCATCCCTCAAGGCGAAGAAAATCGACGCCATCATCTCTTCGCTGTCCATCACCGAAAAACGCCAGCAGGAAATCGCCTTTACCGACAAGCTGTATGCCGCCAACGCGCGTCTGATCGCGCCGAAAGGGTCCAAGCTGTTGCCTACCGTGGACGCCCTGAAAGGCAAGAGTGTGGGCGTGTTGCAGGGCACCACCCAGGAAGCCTACGCCAACGCCATGTGGCAGCCGAAGGGCATCACCGTCGTGCCTTACCAGAACCAGGATCTGGTTTACGCCGATTTGGCTTCCGGCCGTATCGACGCCGCCTTCCAGGATGAAGTGGCGGGCAGCGACGGCTTCCTGAAACAGCCGCCGGGCAAAGACTATGCGTTCGCCGGCGAATCGGTGAAGGATGACAAGTTCTTCGGCGTCGGCACCGGCATGGGGCTGCGCAAGACCGATACCGAGCTGAAAGCGGCGCTGGACAAAGCCTTCGCCGAGATGCGCAAAGACGGCACCTACGACAAATACGCGAAAAAGTACTTCGACTTTGACGTCTACGGCGGGTAATCCGCTTACCGTTCCATGCTGTGACTGCGGGGCCGGCGTGCCGGCCCCGATGGTTCGGATCCTAGACCACAGGGTGAAGTAGATGCTGCAAGGCTATTCCCAACTGATTTTCGAGGGGGCTCTGGTGACGCTGGAGCTGGCCCTCAGTTCCGTGTTGCTGGCGGTGGTGATCGGCCTGATCGGCGCCGGTGGCAAACTGTCTCATAACCCCTTTATCTCCGGCCTGTTCGGCGCCTATACCACGCTGATCCGCGGCGTGCCCGATCTGGTGCTGATGCTGCTGATTTTTTACGGTCTGCAAATCGCGCTGAACAATATCACTACGCTGCTGGGCTTCGCGCAGATCGATATCGATCCACTCGGCGCCGGCATCATTACCCTCGGCTTTATCTACGGCGCTTATTTTACCGAGACCTTCCGCGGCGCTTATCTGGCGGTGCCGAAAGGGCAGATCGAAGCGGCGACGGCCTATGGCTTCAGCGGCGCGCAGATCTTCCGGCGCATTCTGTTCCCGGCGATGATGCGTTTCGCCCTGCCGGGCATCGGCAACAACTGGCAGGTGATCCTGAAGGCGACGGCGCTGGTGTCGATTCTCGGCCTGAACGATGTGGTCAAAGCCACGCAGCTGGCGGGAAAAGGCACCTATCAGCCGTTCTTCTTCGCCATCGTGGCCGGCGTGGTGTATCTGATCTTCACTACCGTTTCCAACGGCGTGCTGCTGTGGCTTGAACGGCGTTACTCACTGGGCGTCAAGAGGGCCGAACTATGATCGAGATCCTGCAACAGTATTGGCAGTCGCTGCTGTGGAGTGACGGCTACCGCTTCACCGGCGTGGCGATCACGCTGTGGCTGCTGATTGCCTCGGTGGTGATGGGCGGGCTGCTGGCGATCCCGATGGCGGTGGCGCGCGTTTCTTCCCTTCGCTGGGTACGTTTCCCGGTGTGGCTCTACACCTATGTGTTTCGCGGTACGCCGCTGTACGTGCAACTGCTGGTGTTCTACTCCGGCATGTATAGCCTCGAGATCGTGCGCGGCAGCGAGTTTCTCAATGCGTTTTTCCGCAGCGGGCTCAACTGCACCATCCTGGCGCTGACGCTCAACACCTGCGCTTATACCACCGAGATCTTCGCCGGGGCGATCCGCTCGGTGCCGCACGGTGAAATCGAGGCCGCCAACGCCTACGGTTTCTCGCGTTTCAAGATGTATCGCTGCATCATTTTGCCTTCGGCGCTGCGCACCGCGCTGCCGGCTTACAGCAACGAAGTGATCCTGATGCTGCACTCCACCGCGCTGGCGTTTACCGCCACCGTGCCGGACCTGTTGAAGATCGCGCGCGACATCAACGCCGCGACCTATCAGCCGTTTTACGCCTTCGGCATCGCGGCGGTGCTGTATCTGATCATCTCCTACGTGTTAATCAGCCTGTTCCGCAAAGCTGAGAAACGCTGGATGGCACACGTTAGTCACTGATAAATGACGGGAAGAAAACCATGTCTGAGAATAAATTAGCCGTCACGGAACTGCACAAACGCTATGGCGACCACGAAGTGCTGAAGGGCGTCTCGCTGGCGGCCAACGCCGGGGATGTGATCAGCATCATCGGCTCCTCCGGCTCCGGCAAAAGCACCTTTCTGCGCTGCATCAACTTCCTTGAGAAGCCGAGCGAAGGTTCGATCAGTCTGAACAACGAAGATATTCGCATGGTGCGCGACAAGGACGGCCAACTGAAGGTATTCGACAAGAAGCAGCTGCAGCTGTTGCGCACCCGCCTGACCATGGTATTTCAGCACTTTAACCTGTGGAGCCACATGACGGTGCTGGAGAACGTGATGGAAGCGCCGGTGCAGGTGCTGGGGCTGAGCAAGGCCGACGCGCACGAGCGCGCGGTGCGCTACCTGGACAAAGTGGGCATCGACGAGCGGGCGCGCGGCAAATACCCGGTGCACCTGTCGGGCGGCCAGCAGCAGCGCGTCTCTATCGCCCGCGCATTGGCGATGGAGCCGGAGGTGCTGCTGTTTGACGAACCGACGTCGGCACTGGATCCCGAACTGGTGGGCGAGGTGCTGCGCATCATGCAGAAGCTGGCGGAGGAGGGGAAGACCATGGTGGTGGTGACGCACGAAATGGAGTTTGCGCGCCACGTTTCCAACCACGTGATCTTCCTGCACAAAGGGTTGATTGAAGAACAGGGGCCGCCGGCCGAGTTGTTCGGCAACCCCAAAAGCCCGCGCCTGCAGCAGTTCCTGTCCGGCGCGTTGAAGTAACGTCAGATCAGCGGGCTTCGGCCCGCTGATTGATCACGTCATCCAACGCCTGTTCCAACTCCAGATAGCGGAAGTGGAAGCCGGCTTCTTCCAGCCGTTTCGGCACCGCCCGCTGGCCGCCGAGCACCAGCACCGCCGCTTCCCCCATCAACAAGCGCATGACGAACGCCGGCACCCGCAGAAACGCCGGGCGATCGAGCACGTTGGCCAGTTGGGCGGCGAACTGTTCGTTATGCACCGGGTAGGGGGCGACCATGTTGAACGGGCCAGTCAGCGTGGCGTGATCCAGCAGATAAATAATGCCGTTGACCATGTCGTCGAGATGGATCCACGGCAGATATTGGCGGCCGTCGCCGATCGGGCCGCCCAGCCCGAAGCGGAACGGCGGCAGCATTTTGGCCAGCGCGCCGCCTTGTGGCGCCAGCACCACGCCGGTGCGCAGCAGGCAGACGCGGGTGGCGTCGCTCTGCGCCTGCAGCGCCAGCGTTTCCCAGCGTTGGCACAGCTGGTGGGTGAATTCGTCGTGCGGCGGCTCCTCTTCGGTGACCACCGCCTGCCCCTGATCGCCGTAGTAGCCGACGGCGGAACCGGAAATCAGCACGCCGGGCGGCGTGCTGCCGGCCTTGATCAGCTGCGCCAACCGTTCGGTCAGATCCCAGCGGCTGCGGCACAGGCGCTCTTTCTGCTGCGCGCTCCAGCGCTTGTCGGCGATAGGTTCGCCGGCGAGGTTGATCACTGCGTCGAAGTCATCCAGCGACTGCCGGTCGTCCAGCGTTTGCCAATAGCTCGGCCGATCGCCCAGCCTGGCTCGGGCGCGCCGCTCGTCGCGGGTCAGTACCGTAATGTGGTGAGAAAGCGCCAGCAGTCTTGCGGTCAGGCTGCTGCCTATCAATCCCGTTGCGCCGGTGATCAGGATCCGCATGGTCGACCTCCCTGAGTTAGCCCCGGCGGTAGCTCATGGTCATGGAGACCGAATCGGCGTAGCGCAGAGCCAGAAGTTTATCTATCTCCACTTCAGCATAGGTTACCCAGGCGTGTTCTTTTACGATGTCGAGCACATCCTGCGTTAATTTTTCCAGCAACGCGAAACGGTTATCTTCCACATGGCGGATGATCGCTTTGGTGATGGTGCGGTAGTTGAGCGCGTCGGCGATGTCTTCGCTGTTGCGCGCCTTATCCGCCGGGTAGTGGATCACCACGTTGATCAGAACGTCCTGTCGGTTGTTGATTTCCTCTTCCTTGATACCGATGAACGTGCGCAGCCGCAGATTTTTAATGCGAATAACGGCGTCGGGTTGACTGAAAGACATCAGAGATTCTCCATAGGTCTGATTATTAGCGTTCAGAATACACGGAAAGTAAGGAAATGATAACGTGAGGACGATGTGACTCCCCGGCCGACGGGGAGTCGGGGGAGGCGCTTAGGCTTGTTCGGCCAGTTTGTAGGCGCGCTCGGTCGCCGGGCGGTTGCTGATGCGCTCGAACCAGTTGCGCACCGCCGGGTAATCTGCCAGATCGATGCGCTGGCGCGGATGCGACACCACCCACGGGTAGGTGGCGATATCGGCGATGCTGTAGTTGTCGCCGCCCAGGTACGGGTGTTTTTGCAGTTCAGCGTCCAGCACGCCGTACAGCCGCTTGGTCTCCAGATGGTAACGCTCGATGGCGTAAGGCACCGGCTGCGGCGCGTAGTGATTAAAGTGATGATTCTGCCCGAGCATCGGCCCGAACCCGGCCACCTGCCAGAACAGCCACTGCAGGGTGGCGGCGCGTTCGCGCAGGCCCTTGCTCAGCAGCTTGCCGGTCTTCTCCGCCAGATACAGCAGGATTTCCCCGGACTCGAACAGGCTGATTGGCGCGCCGCCGTCCACCGGTTGCTGATCGACGATCGCCGGGATTTTGTTGTTGGGAGAAATGCTCAGAAAGTCCGGTTTGAACTGCTCGCCGGCGCTGATGTTTACGCGATGGATACGGTAGGGCAAGCCGACCTCTTCCAGAAACAAGGTGATCTTGTGACCATTGGGAGTAGGCGCGTAATACAGGTCAATCATGTTGCCTCCTGCGGTAAGGTGATCTGTAATTCATTACACGTTGCTGCGGTCTTCGCCGCGCACAAAGGTATATCAGAGATCCAACAATAGCAGCTAAGGATAGCAGGCTATGTGGGATTCGTCCGATGCTATCTGCGCAGTTGGATCACAATTCTCCACCGGGGCGGGCGGCGGTTTGCCGCACGGCGCCGGCGCGGTAAAATGGCGCTTATTTCCCTCTATAGGACAAGGTTATGAAGCTGATGTTCGCCTCGGATATCCACGGATCGCTGCCGGCTACCGAACGCGTGCTGGAATTGTTCGCACAACACGGCGCCGACTGGCTGATTCTTCTGGGTGATTTGCTGAATCACGGCCCGCGCAACGCGCTGCCCGCCGGGTATCAGCCCGCTCAGGTTGCCGAACGATTGAATCGCTATAGCGACAAGATCATCGCCGTTCGCGGCAATTGCGACAGCGAGGTCGATCAGATGCTGCTGACGTTTCCCATCGAGGCGCCCTGGCAACAGGTTTTACTGCAAAAAAGACGATTGTTTTTGACCCACGGTCACCTTTATCATCCCTCGGCACTGCCGCCGTTATCCCGCGGTGACGTCCTGGCCTACGGCCATACGCATCTGCCGCAGGCGGAGCGGCAGGGTGAGATCTATTGCTTCAATCCAGGCTCGGTCAGCATCCCGAAAGGGGGCTTTCCGGCCAGTTACGGCATGTTGGATCGGGGCACTTTGCGCGTGCTGGCGCTCGACGACGGCAAGGTCGTCGCGGAGGTGGCGTTAACACGCTAAACGCACTAATTTATACACACACAATAAAAATCTTTGAAAAACACTCATTGATTAACCAGCGCGCGGGATGCATCGCGCCAAAATAGAAGGTTTTAGAGGATGGCGGAACAGGGTCAGGCTGCAGATACCGAATGGGTTGATATCGTCGACGAGCAAAACGAGGTGATTGCGCAATCCAGTCGTCAACAGATGCGGGCGGAGCGGCTGCGTCATCGTGCTACCTATATTGTGGTGCATGATGGGATGGGAAAAATTCTGGTGCAGCGTCGCACCGAGATCAAGGACTTCTACCCGGGCTGGCTGGACGCGACGGCGGGTGGCGTAGTGCAAAGCGGTGAAAACGTACTGGATTCGGCGCGCCGCGAGGCGGAAGAAGAGCTGGGCATCGCCGGCGTGCCTTTCGCCGAACACGGTCTGTTCTACTTCGAAGAAGAGCAGTGCCGGGTGTGGGGGGCGCTGTTCAGCTGCGTATCGCACGGCCCGTTCGCGCTGCAGGAAGAAGAAGTGGCTGAAGTGTGCTGGCTGACGCCGGAAGAGATCACCGCGCGCTGCGACGAGTTTACCCCGGATTCGCTGAAGGCGCTGTCGCTGTGGCTGACGCGCAACAACGAACAGGATTACGGTAAGCCGCTCGACAACCACTGAGACGCCAACGCGTGAGAAAGCCGGTCATCGACCGGCTTTTTTTTTGCTGTGGATTCAGCAGCTGTCGCGGCGGCACAGCGTGGCGGGCAGGGAGCCCGCCGGTTGCCAGGGTTGCTCGTTCAGCCGCGCCAGCAGCGCCTGGCCGGCCTGAATGCCGATGTCGCGATGCGGAATGGTCATGGTGGTCAGCGGCGGCTGGCACACCCGGCTGAACTCGCTGTTGCCGAACCCCACCACCGCCAGATTGTCCGGCACCTTGATGCGCCGCCGCTGGCATTCATACAGCGCGCCGCAGGCCAGTTCGTCCGAGGCGCACACCAGCGCGTCCAGCTCCGGCCAGGCCAGCAAAAATTCCGGCAGCTGTTGCGCGCCGGTGCTGAAGCTGGCGGGCTGCGCGGCGTTGATCACCCGATGCGGCGACATATGGTTGCGCAGAAGCGCCTTGTGCCAACCCTGCAGGTGTTGCTGGAAAATCCACTGTTCCTGATTGGCGCACAGCAGCCCGATATTCTGATAGCCGCCGGCGATCACCGTTTGCGTCAGCTGATACATGGCCGCCACGTAATCGATGCCGATGCTCATGTCGATCGGATCGGCGCGCACGGCGCCGATCTCCACCACCGGAATGTTGGCGGCGATCAACGCGTTGCGGGCATTTTGCGAATGCTCGACGCTGAGCAGCACCGCCGCCGCCAGGTTGTAAGAGAGCAGGGTCTCTAGCAGTCTCTCCTCGCGTTCCAGGTGGTGCTGCGACTCCGCCAGCATGATGTGATAGCCGGCGGGCTGCAGCACTTTCTGCAGACCGGCGAACATCTCGGCGCAGCCGGATTCGGACAGGCTGGGCACCACCATGGCGATGGTGTAGGAGGAGGCCGACGCCAGCGAACTGGCGGCCAGGTTGGGCAGATACCCCAACTCGCTCACCGCGGCTTCAATCTTCTCGCGCAGTTTGTCTGAAACCTGCTCCGGCGTGCGCAGCGCGCGCGACACCGTCATGGTGCCGACGCCCGCCAGCTGCGCTACGTCAGCCAACGTCACCCTGCCCGTGCTGCGTCGTTTTTTACCGATCGACATGCCAAATCCCGACTGAAATGCGCGCGCGGCGCATAAAAATGGTGAGGGTGGGAAGCCGACGGCGCGGCTTCGACGATCCCCGTATGCGGTACATTCTACCCCGTTACCCGAAAGAGCGAGAAAAAATTGTGGTTAACGTCATGCCGCGGCGCGGCGTTTTGATAGCGCTATCACAGATCTGTATGATAGCGCTTTGGTAGCGCTATCTTTGTGATATCCATCACTGTGTGGCCGGGAGGGGTTGATTAAAGTTTTACCGTCGTCGGTGAATTAATCACCGGCCGCAATCATCGATTTTCGGGAGGATAACGTGCTGAAAGAGTGGCTGACCGCCGATCATATACAGCTGTGCGAACGGGTGGAGGACTGGCGCCAGGCGGTAACGCTGAGCGCGCAGCCGCTGCTGCAAGACGGCGTGATTACGCCGAATTATCTGACGGCCATCTTTCATCAGCAGGAGACGCTCGGCCCTTACTTCGTCCTGGCGCCGGGCATCGCCATGCCACACGCCCGGCCCGAGGAGGGCGCCAACGCGCTGGGGTTATCGCTGTTGAAGATCCATCAGGGGGTGAACTTTCATTCCGCGGATAACGATCCGGTTCAGGTGGTGGTGACGCTTTCCGCGCCCGACGGCAACAGCCACATCGAATTGATTTCGCAACTGGCTGAATTATTTTCAGACAATCAGGCAATGGAGGCGTTATTTCACGCCAAAGATAAACGACAAATCGAGGATATTATCGCCCGCTATTAACGTTTAATCACCAGGAGCACGATTAATGCTAACAACGCCGGGAATATGACCGGCGGCGCTACCCTACACGCTAAATTCAACAGGTGGATATCATGAAAATCATGGCGATTTGCGGTTCCGGTCTCGGCAGCAGTTTTATGGTGGAAATGAATATTAAAAAGGTGCTGAAAAAAATGGGCGTGGAGGCCGAGGTCGAACACTCTGACCTGTCGTCGGCCACCCCCGGCGCAGCCGACGTGTTCGTGATGGCGAAAGACATCGCCGACAGCGCCAGCGTGCCGGCCGAGCAGCTGGTGGTGATCAGCAACATCATCGACATCAATGAGCTGGAAGCCAAGCTGCGCGCTTACTTCGAAGCCCACTCAATCCTCTGAATAAAACGATTGGCGAGGTGGATATGTTTATCCAGGAAACGCTTAAGTTTGTGGTGGATATATTAAAGGTGCCTTCGGTGCTGGTCGGGCTTATTGCGCTGATCGGTTTGCTGGCGCAAAAGAAATCCTTTTCCGACGTGGTGAAAGGCACGGTAAAAACCATTCTCGGCTTTATCGTTTTGGGCGGCGGCGCCACGGTATTGGTCGGGTCGCTCAATCCGTTGGGCGGCATGTTCGAACACGCATTTAATATTCAGGGCATCATTCCGAACAACGAAGCGATCGTCTCTATCGCGCTGGAGAAATACGGCGCTTCCACCGCCTTGATCATGGCGTTCGGCATGGTGGCGAACATCGTGGTGGCGCGCTTCACCCGGCTGAAATACATCTTCCTCACCGGCCACCACACCTTCTACATGGCCTGCATGATCGGCATCATCCTGACGGTGGCGGGCTTCGAGGGCGTGCAACTGGTGTTTACCGGCGCGTTGACCCTGGGGCTGGTGATGGCGTTCTTCCCGGCGATCGCCCAGCGCTATATGCGCCGCATCACCGGCAACGACGATATCGCTTTCGGCCACTTCGGCACCCTGGGCTATGTGCTGTCCGGCTGGATCGGCTCGAAGGTGGGTAAGAACTCGCGTTCGACCGAGGAGATGAACCTGCCGAAAAACCTCAGCTTCCTGCGCGACAGTTCCATTTCGATCTCGATGACCATGATCGTCATCTACCTGATCCTGGCGATCTGCGCCGGGCGGGCCTATGTGGAAAGCGAGCTCAGTGGCGGCCAGAACTACCTGGTGTATTCGATTATCCAGGCCATCACCTTCGCCGCCGGGGTGTTCATCATTCTGCAGGGCGTGCGCTTGATTCTGGCGGAGATCGTGCCGGCGTTCACCGGCTTCTCGGAAAAACTGGTGCCTAACGCGCGGCCGGCGCTGGATTGCCCGGTGGTTTATCCCTATGCCCCCAACGCGGTGCTGATCGGCTTCCTGTTCAGCTTCCTTGGCGGGTTGGCCGGGCTGTTCCTGCTGGGGCAACTGAAGATGGTGCTGATCCTGCCCGGCGTGGTGCCGCATTTCTTCACCGGCGCTACCGCCGGGGTGTTCGGCAACGCGACCGGCGGGCGGCACGGCGCGATGCTGGGCGCCTTCGCCAACGGACTGCTGATCACCTTCCTGCCGGTGCTGCTGTTGCCGGTGCTGGGGGCGCTTGGTTTTGCCAACACCACCTTCTCTGACGCCGACTTCGGCGTGATCGGCATCCTGCTGGGCAATATGGCGCGCTTTATGTCGAAGGAGATGATCATGCTGGCGATTGTCGCCGTGTTCGCGCTGCTGGTGGCGCATAACTTCTTGAGAAAACGCAAAGGCGCGCCGGCCGCTGACCGCGTCGAGAAATAACGAGGGCAGACTGATGAACGACACAACGAGCGAAACGGAAATTGAAGAGCTGCGCACTCTGGCGCGCGCGATCCGTCTGGAAACGCTGAAAGCGCTGACCGGGCTGGGCTTCGGCCACTACGGCGGCTGCATGTCGGTGGTGGAGACGCTGGCGGTGCTGTACGGCGGCGTGATGCGCATCGATCCGGCGGACCCGGACTGGCCGGAGCGCGATGACTTCGTGCTGTCGAAAGGGCACGCCGGCCCGGCGCTGTACAGCACGCTGGCGATCAAGGGCTACTTCCCGCTGGCTGAACTGAAGACCCTCAATCAGAACGGCACGCGCCTGCCGAGCCACCCGGACCGGCTGCGCACGCGCGGCGTGGACGCCACCACCGGCTCACTGGGGCAGGGCGTGTCGATCGCCGCCGGCATGGCGTTATCCCATCGGCTGGCGGGGCGGCGCAACCGGGTGTTCAGCATCCTCGGCGACGGAGAGCTGAATGAAGGGCAGTGCTGGGAGGCGTTCCAGTTTATCGCCCACCACAACCTGAACAACCTGACGCTGTTTATCGATTACAACAAGCAACAGCTGGACGGCGCGCTGGACGAGGTGATCCAACCGTTCGATCTGGCCGCCAAGTTCCGCGCCTTCGGCTTTGAGGTGCAAACCATCAAGGGCGACGACATCGCGGCGCTGCTGGCGGCGGTAGCGCCGGCGCGCGGCGGCGAACAGCGGCCGCTGGCGATCGTGCTCGACAGCATCAAGGGACAGGGCGTGACCTATCTGGAAAACCTGTCGAACTCACACCACCTGCGCCTGACGCCGGACGTGCAGCTGGAGATCGAAAAAGCCATCGCCGAACTGGAGGCCGCCCATGTTTAACGTAGTGACGCAGTTGGAAAACGACGCCGTCGAAATGCGCAAAGTCTACGCCGGCGCGGTGCGGCGGCAGATTGAGGCGGGCGCGCCGATCATCGCGCTGGAGGCGGATTTGATGAGCTCGATGGCGATGGACGGCGTGCACAAGGATCACCCGCAGCACGTGATCAACTGCGGCATCATGGAGGCCAACGTGATCGGCGTCGCCGCCGGGCTGTCGCTTACCGGCCGGGTGCCGTTCGTGCATACCTTCACCGCCTTCGCCAGCCGCCGCTGTTTCGATCAACTGTTCATGTCGCTGGATTACCAGCGCAACAACGTCAAGGTGATCGCTTCCGACGCCGGGGTAAGCGCCTGCCACAACGGCGGCACCCACATGTCGTTCGAGGACATGGGCATTGTGCGCGGGCTGGCGCATTCGGTGGTGCTGGAAGTGACCGACGCCACCATGTTCGCCGACGTTCTGCGCCAACTGATGGATCTGCGCGGCTTCTACTGGGTGCGCACCATTCGCAAGCAGGCGACGCGCATCTACCAGGAAGGCTCGCGCTTTACCATCGGCAAGGGCAACCTGCTGCGCGATGGCGACGACGTCACGCTGATCGCCAACGGCATCATGGTGGCGGAGGCGTTGAAAGCGGAGGAGATGCTGGCGCGGCAGGGCGTCAGCGCGGCGGTGATCGATATGTTCACCCTCAAGCCTATCGACCGTGAACTGATCAAAACCTACGCGGCCAAGACCGGACGCATCGTCACCTGTGAGAACCACAGCATTCATAACGGGCTGGGATCGGCGGTGGCGGAGGTGCTGGCGGAGGAGTGCCCGACGCCGATGCGGCGCGTGGGAGTGAAGGAACGTTACGGCCAGGTGGGCACCCAGGCGTTTTTACAGCAGGAGTATGGCCTGACCGCCGAACATATTCTGGAGGCCGCCGGGCAATTACTGGCGCGTTAGGGAACGCAAAAGAAAAGCGCCGGTCAATGACCGGCGCTTTTTTATCGCTCAACCTGAAGAATATCAGGCCTTGGCGGCAGCGTCAGCCTGGGAAGACTGGATCGCCGTCAGCGCGACGGTGTAGACGATATCGTCAACCAGTGCGCCGCGCGACAGGTCGTTCACCGGTTTGCGCATGCCTTGCAGCATCGGGCCGATGGAGACCAGGTCAGCGGAACGCTGTACCGCTTTGTAGGTGGTGTTGCCGGTGTTCAGATCCGGGAAGATGAACACGGTCGCCTGGCCGGCCACCGGTGAGTTCGGCGCCTTGGACTTGGCAACGTCGGCCATGATGGCGGCGTCGTACTGCAGAGGGCCGTCGATGATCAGGTCCGGGCGTTTTTCCTGCGCCAGACGGGTCGCTTCGCGCACTTTCTCGACGTCGCTGCCTGCACCGGAGTTGCCGGTGGAGTAGGAGATCATCGCCACGCGCGGCTCGATGCCGAAGGCCGCGGCGGAATCCGCAGACTGGATGGCGATTTCAGACAACTGCTCGGCGGTCGGATCCGGGTTGATCGCGCAGTCGCCGTAGACCAGTACCTGGTCAGGCAACAGCATGAAGAACACGGAGGACACCAGCGAGCTGCCCGGCGCGGTTTTGATCAGCTGCAACGGCGGACGGATGGTGTTGGCGGTGGTGTGAACCGCGCCGGAGACCAGACCGTCGACTTCGCCTTGTTCCAGCATCAGGGTGCCGAGCACCACGTTGTCTTCCAGCTGCTCGCGCGCGACCACTTCGGTCATGCCCTTGCTCTTGCGCAGCTCAACCAGACGCGGCACATAGTTTTCACGCACGGCGACCGGATCGACGATTTCGATGCCTTTGCCCAGCTCAACGCCTTGCGCCGCCGCGACGCGCTGGATCTCGTCCGGGTTGCCGAGCAGCACGCATTCCGCGATGCCGCGTTCGGCACAGATGGCCGCCGCTTTCACGGTGCGCGGCTCGTCGCCTTCCGGCAGCACGATGCGCTTGCCGGCTTTACGCGCCAGCTCGGTCAGCTCGTAACGGAACGCCGGTGGAGACAGGCGGCGTGAACGCTCGGAGGTGGCGGTCAGCGAATCGATCCACTCGGTGCTGATGTGGCTGGCCACGTAGTTCTGCACTTTCTCGATGCGCTGGTGGTCGTCCGCAGGCACTTCGAGGTTGAAGCTCTGCAGGCTCAGCGAGGTCTGCCAGGTGTTGGTGTCGACCATGAACACCGGCAGGCCGGTCTGGAAGGCGCGTTCGCACAGCTTCTTGATCGGCTCGTCGATGGCGTAGCCGCCGGTCAGCAGGATGGCGCCGATTTCCACGCCGTTCATCGCCGCCAGGCAGGCGGAGACCAGCACGTCAGGACGGTCTGCGGAGGTCACCAGCAGGGAGCCTGGGCGGAAGTGTTCCAGCATGTGCGGGATGCTGCGCGCACAGAAGGTCACGGACTTCACGCGGCGGGTCATGATGTCGCCTTCGTTGACCACGCGGGCCTTCAGGTGGCGAGCCATGTCGATGGCGCGGGTGGCGATCAGATCGAAGCTCCACGGCACGCAGCCCAGAACCGGCAGCGGGCTGTTGGCGAACAGCTGCGCAGGATCGACGTGGGCGATGCTGGCTTTGGTGGAGTCGTCGAAGATTTCGGACAGGTCAGGACGGGTGCGGCCCTGATCGTCGACCGGCGCGTTCAGCTTGTTGATGATAACGCCGGTGATGTTTTTGTTCTTGCTGCCGCCGAAGCTGGTGCGCGCCAGTTCGATGCGCTCTTTCAGCTGCGCCGGGGAGTCGTTGCCCAGCGCCAGCACGAAGACGATCTCGGCGTTCAGGGTTTTGGCGATCTCGTAGTTCAGCGCGTTGGCGAACTGGTGTTTGCGGGTCGGCACCAGGCCTTCGATCAGCACCACTTCCGCGTCTTTGGTGTTCTCGTGGTAGCGCGCCACGATCTCTTCCATCAGCACGTCTTGCTGGTTGGAGCTCAGCAGGCCTTCAACGTAATCCATGCGCAGCGGTTCGGCCGCCGGGATAGTGGAGTTGCTGCGGATGATGGTGGTGGTCTGGTCGAGGGCGTTGTCGCCGGTGCGCGGTTGAGCGATAGGCTTGAACACGCTCAGACGAACGCCTTTTTGCTCCATGGAGCGGATGACACCCAGGCTGACGCTGGTCAGGCCGACGCTGGTGCCGGTGGGGATCAACATAATAGTACGTGACACAGAATAGTCCTCTTCACGATTAACATGAGGCTAAAACAACACCGTCAGCCTGGGCTGACGGTGTTTTGAGAGCATTACGCGGTCAGGCGGGATGCGTCCTGCGCGATGACCAACTCTTCGTTGGTCGGGATCACCAGCGCCAGGCGGCTGCCGTCTTTGGTGATGGCGCCGGATTTGCCGAAGCGAGCGGCCATGTTGCGGTCGTGGTCGATTTCGAAGCCCAGCAGGCCCAGTTTGTTCAGGGTCAGCTCACGCACCATGCCGGCGTTCTCGCCGATGCCGCCGGTGAAGATCACCGCGTCCAGACGGCCTTCCATCAGCGCGCTGTAGGCGCCGACGTATTTGGCCAGACGGTGGCAGAACACGTCCATGGCGCGTTTGGCGTCGGCTTTGCTGTCGTAGTTGTCTTCAACGTAACGGCAGTCGCTGGTGACTTCGGTCAGGCCCAGCAGGCCGGATTCTTTGGTCAGCATCTTGTTGATCTGGTCAACGCTCATGCCCAGAGAATCGTGCAGGTGGAAGATGATAGCCGGATCGATGTCACCGCTGCGGGTGCCCATGACCAGGCCTTCCAGCGGGGTCAGACCCATGGAGGTGTCAACGCACTGGCCGTTGCGCACTGCGGTGACGGAACCGCCGTTGCCCAGGTGGCAAGTGATCACGTTCACTTCTTCCACCGGCTTGTTCAGCATCTTCGCGGCTTCCTGAGTCACGTAGAAGTGGCTGGTGCCGTGTGCGCCGTAGCGGCGAACGCCGTGGTCGCGGTACAGGCTGTACGGCAGGGCGTACAGGTAAGATTCTTCCGGCATGGTTTGGTGGAACGCGGTGTCGAACACGGCAACGTTCTTGTCAGCCAGGTGAGGGAAGGATTTCAGCGCTTCCGCGATGCCGATCAGGTGAGCTGGGTTGTGCAGTGGTGCAAACGGCACGGAATCTTTGATACCCTGCAGAACTTCGTCGTTGATCACGGCGGAGGCGGTGAACTTCTCGCCGCCGTGCACGATGCGGTGGCCGATAGCGGTCAGCTGCGCGGAAAGCTCTGGTTTTTGTGCCAGAATAGTATTAACAATGAAGTTCAGCGCTTCGCTGTGTGCAGCGCCGGCCCCCAGGGCAGCTTCGTGTTTGGCGCCGTCCATTTTCCACTTGATGCGAGCTTCAGGCAGGTGGAAACACTCGGCCAAACCGGAGAGGAATTCGTCGCCGTTAACGGCATCGATGATGGCGAATTTCAGAGAAGAACTGCCGCAGTTAAGAACCAGTACTAGCTTACTCGACATGGAAGTACCTACTTAAATAGTCGTGTTGTTAAAAGAAAATCGAACACACGTGGTGAATTAATCGTCAATCAGACAACAAGCGTAGCGCATAGTGCCGATGACATTTATGATTAACATCATGTGAAGTGCACAAATCACAGGATGATGGAAAAACCGATGATTTCTCTGCGGTTTAAATAATCTTGATTTTTATAGGGCTAAAAGTTGACAAAATTTACGTCATCTTCTACCGGCCACAAGGCCGGCTTAGGATACCGATAGCCCGGTGCAAACACAAAATAAATTTAAAGCTTCAAATTTTTTAGTATGGTCTCTGGCAGCACGCTTTTAGTTTCTTTACGTGACGTTGAGGTACGCAATGACGAGCAAACCGTCCGGTTCCGTAAGCTGGTTTCAGGTCTTCCAGCGCGGGCAGCATTATATGAAAACCTGGCCGTCAGACAAACGTCTGGCACCGGTCTTTCCGGAGAACCGCGTTGCGCGTGCCACCCGTTTCGCTATCCGTTTCATGCCGCCGTTGGCGATTTTCACGCTGACCTGGCAGATCGCGCTCGGCGGCCAATTGGGCCCGGCGATCGCCACCGCGCTGTTCGCCTGCAGCCTGCCGATGCAGGGCTTGTGGTGGCTGGGGCGCCGTTCGGTCACGCCGCTGCCGCCGACGCTGCTGCAATGGTTCCATGAGGTGCGCAACAAGCTGACGGAAGCCGGACAGGCGGTGGCGCCGCTCGAAGGCACGCCGACCTATCAGACGTTGGCTGATTTGCTCAAGCGCGCCTTCAAGCAGCTGGACAAAACCTTCCTCGACGATCTGTAAATGAAAAAAGGCCGCGTTGTGCGGCCTTTTTCGTCTAAGCGCCAATAACCCCGGTTTAAATCAAAGAACGGTCGAGTTGTGATTTCCTGCGTTCTTGCGCTGTGCGATGCTCCCGCCATCACACAGAAATGAGGAAATCCTGATGGAAATGACCAACGCCCAGCGGCTGATCCTGTCGAATCAGTACAAGATGATGACCTTGCTCGATCCGGACAACGGCGATCGTTATCGCCGGTTGCAAACCATCGTCGAACGCGGCTTCGGTTTGCAAATGCGCGAGCTGGATCGCGACTTCGGCGAACTGAGCGAAGAGGTGTGCCGCACCATCATCAACGTGATGGAAATGCATCATGCGCTGCAGGTTTCCTGGGGCAACCTGAAAGAGAAGCAGGATCTGGACGAGCGCCGCCTGGCGTTCCTCGGCTTCGACGCCGCGACCGAGGCGCGCTACCTGAGTTACGTGCGTTTCCTGGTCAGCACCGAGGGGCGCTATACTCACTTTGATTCCGGCAGCCACGGTTTTAACGCCCAGACCAAAATGTGGGAAAAATACCAGCGTATGCTGGCGATCTGGTTGGCCTGTCCGCGCCAGTATCACT